>CAYFVI010000028.1:0-2448 GCA_964346525.1 uncultured Dehalococcoidaceae bacterium | reverse complement strand
ATGAGCCGCAAAGAGGCCAACAAGATTGTCGCCACGTTGCTGGATAATTACGAGGACAAACTGAAAGACCCGCCCCTGGGCAAGAAGTTGCCGGACTATTTCGAGATCGCCTCCGGAACACCGAATAAAGAATGTATCGAATTCTACCGGAAAATGCGGCAGCAGTTCACCGAGCAGTTCGGCCTGAAACTGCCGCTCACCTCACCTTATCTCTAGCGGCTTTTATTTAGACGGGGCAACAAAGGTCAACAGGCGTTTAGGGTTCTCCACGGTGATGGTGTCGATGATCTCCCCGGACATGCCCTTGGCGCGCATCCAGGGGATAACGTTTTCCGGAATATGGGCGTAGCCCGGTCCCCCGTAGACCGTGAGTCTTGATTTCATCGCGGTGTCCGTGGCGATGAGTATCTGGTTCAGGTAGCCCAGGTCGATGAGGCGGATTATGTAGTTTACACGCTGGGCATCGTTTGGTATATCAAACACGCCGTAGCGCTTCGGGTAGTAGCCTTCCATGGAGAAACAGTCGAACTCAAGGCAGCATCCGGACTTGGCGATGGCCACCATAGTATCGAAGGTGTAGGCGGTGCGGTCGATGTGCTCGATAATGGTCCGGCTCATATCGGCCCCGGCTCTTTTCACGATGTCAACAATCTGGAGCGGCGACTCATCGAGGCGTCCGGGATGGATGGTCAATGCGGCCCCGGTGGCGCGCTGTGCTCGGACCGCTGCCCGCAGCGACTTTATCTCAATATCGTGGAGCGGCCAGGAGTCAGCCCCTATCTCGCCGATGATGCCGGCACAGATGCCATCGGTTCCTGTCATAATGTCATTGATGATTTCCTGGTAAATCTCGTCTTCTGATTTTCTGGCCAGCACCTCAGCACAGTCTGAGTCCATGGTGTAGTAGCCGGTGCCCATGATGATGTTGAGGCCGGTAGCGCGGGCGATGCGGGCCATGGCATGTGGGTCCTGTCCGATGCCCCAGTTGGTGACATCGACCACGCTCTTTCCCCCCGCCAGCTTGAAACGCATAATCTCATCGATGGCCAGTTCTTCATCATCGAGCAGCAGGTTGTCCCGGTTCTCAAAGAGGTGGAAACGTATCCAGCCCGCCATATCAGGAGTCATCGGCCTTTCCGCCATGGTCCGGGCAGTGACGCTCTCTTCCATCAGTTTGAAGCGCACGGTTAAATCGAGGAGTAGGTGCTCATGAGGTGTGGTCAACCCCAGCTCATCGCCATCAATCAGGCCCAGCACTGTCTGCACCTTTCCGGCAAGTTTTTTCTCCATCATACACCCCTTCTTTTAAATTTACTCGGTAGCGGTCTATGGTCTCTTCATTCAGTTCAATACCAAGGCCTGGCCCTTCCGGCACATGGACGAAGCCCTCGGCATCAATCTCCATTTTTCTCCTGGTCACTTCCCATCGCAGCGGGCTTTCCGCCACGCAGTACTCCAGAATGAAGGTGCTCTTGCGGGCGGCCAGGAAGTGAAGGCTGGCGGCAAGGTTGATATCGGATGCCCAGTGGTGGTTGACCACTTTCAATCCCCTGTCCTCGGCCATATCGGCAACTCTCATCGACTCGGTGATGCCGTTGCGGACAAGGTCAATCTGCGCGATGTGGATACCGCCGCGCTCAATCAGGTTTCTATAGGCATGTCTGCCCGCTTCCCCTTCGCCGGCGGCAATCGGTATCCGGGAAACGCTGGCTAGCTGTTTGTACCCGTCGACGTTGTCTCGGGCGAGAGGTTCTTCCAGCCAGAACAGGTTGTAGCCCTCGAACTGCTGGGCGCGCTTGACGGCGGTGGCGGTGTCCCAGCAGCAGCCGGCATCAACCATCAGGTGGCGGTTATCGCCGATGCCCCGCCTGGCTCCCTCGAGCAGCTCCAGGTCGAGCTTTTCGCTCTGGCCCATCGGGTGCCAGCCGAACTTGATCGCCGTGAAACCCTTGGTCGCCCATTTTTCCCCCTCCTCGGCGGTCTTCTTTCCATCGCCGCCGAATAAGGTGCTGGCGTAGGCGCGTATTCTGGTGTGCAGCGGGCCGCCGAGAAGCCGGTACACCGGCTGGTTGTAATACTTTCCGGCGATATCCCAGAGGGCGATATCGATGCCGCCGATGGTATGGAGCACGACGCCGCCCCGGCCGTAGTCAAAGCTTCTCTCATACATCAAATCGTTGAGCCGACGTATCTCCAGAGGGTTCTCGCCGGTGATAACGCTGGCCAGGCCGGAGATAGGGCTGTTGGCTGATGGGGCATCAATGGTGGCCCTGACCACGGAGGGGGATGAGTCCACCTCGCCTATGCCGACGATGCCCTCATCGGTATGTACTTTGATGACCAGCGTCTGGCGGACAATCAGGCGTGGCCCGGCGTATGATTCGGGGAGGCGCAGCTCAATGCCTTCAACTCCGGTGATTTTCATAATCTTTGTGCCTCTTTCTACAG
>CAYFVI010000027.1:0-2795 GCA_964346525.1 uncultured Dehalococcoidaceae bacterium | reverse complement strand
CTTTTCCATTATCTTGGTGCGGTGGCCCTGCACCGTCTTCTGGCTGATATAAAGAGCTTCCGCAATCTCCCGGCTGGTACGTCCCTCGGCAATGAGTTTGAGTATCTCCCTCTCCCTCTCCGTCAAGCTCTCATAGATATCTGGCTGTTCCGCCTGCTTCCGGTAATCATCAATCAATGTCTTAGCCGCAGATGGATACAGAAAGGAATCTCCACTGCATACCGCGCGTATTGCCGATACCAGGTCTGAACCCAGCGCTTTCTTCGGTATGTAACCCGCTGCCCCCACTTTTATCGTCGACAGGATATATTCTCTGTTATCGTGCTGGGTGAGGATTATCACCTTTATCTTCGGGTTTCTCCTGGTCAGGCGATGGGTTACCTCCAGGCCGTCCATTCCCGGCATGGATATGTCCATCACCACCACATCCGGGTTCAATTCCCGGGCCATTTCTATCGCTTCCTTCCCTTCGGAAGCTTCTCCCACCACTTCCATGTCATCATAAACGCCCAGCAAAGCCTTGATGCCATCTCGCATTATGGCGTGGTCATCTACCAGCAATATCCTTATCCTTCTCATCGCCATCTCCTGTGCTTGTAGGTATATCGATATATACTTCCGTACCCATGCCGTGACCGGACTTCACGGCAAACTTACCTTGAAAACGTTCCACTCTCTCTTTCATACCCAGTAACCCTAACCCGCGCGGCCGGTCTTTTGCCGCCAGCGCATCGGCAACATTGAAACCCTTGCCATCATCCTTGATGGAAACCACAATCGAGTTTCTCTTGAAAGTTATAATTACGAAAACATTCTTGGATTCGGAATGCTTGATGATATTGGAGATTGCTTCCTGAATAACCCTGAAGAGCGCTGTCTCTATGGGAGGAGACAGCCGTCTTTTTCTTCCGGCAGATTGGAGATTGACATTTATTCCGGTAGCCTCAAGGGTGTTCTCCAGCAGCCATCTCGTTGCCGCCACAAGGCCCAGGTCATCGAGCAGGGTTGGGCGAAGCTCGTAGATTAATTTGTGGATATCCTCAATCAGCCTGACCGACTGCGCCTGAGCATTGCGCAATAAATCCTTCACCCCCGTAGCGCCGTCTGGCAGCAACTTTGAAGCTGCTTCCAGCCTAGCATTCAGGCTGGCCAGAACCTGACTCGTCTCGTCATGGAGCTCCTGAGCTATCCTCTTTCGCTCTTCCTCTTGAATGGATAACAGCTCATTCAAGAGCTCACCACGTATCTCCTCCTTATTTTGCACTTCCTGGTGCAGCCTGGCATTTTCCAGGGCTACGGCAACCTGCCTGGCTACTCCCTCCAGGAAATGAACCTCTTCACGTGAGAACTTACGAGCATCGTTGCCCGCGATATTCAAAACCCCCAGGAGCTTCCCTTTCGAACGCAATGGAGTGCTGGCAAATGCTCGCACCCCTTCGCCAAGAATTAAATCAATACCGGAAACACGCGCCTCTCTGGAGACGTCTTTCAGGACAATGGTACGGTTAAGTTCGGCCGCTCTTCCCGAGACGCCTTCACCCAGACGACAGCAGTCTTGCTTGATTTTAGCCCTGGTCGGTTTACTGTCTTTCCAGTAACACAGCATCTGCTTTTCCTCATCCCATAAAAGGATGCCCCAACTGTTGCGTTTCAGTATTTCCCGTGTCTTGTCTAAAGCCCTGGTTACTGCCGTGTCAATATTTGATAAGCCCGAAAGCGTTGTCAGAATCTCAGACACGGCAAGCAGCGAAGATAATTCCTTGGTTCTCTGCTCCAGGTCGTCCAGTGAAAGTTTTAGCTTCGCTCTCATATTATCAAATGTCCCGGCTAAATCGCCAACTTCATCTTTCCCTTTCATCTGGATAGGGGTACCCAGGTCACCATCGGCGATATGCTGCGAAGCAATTGACAGCGACCGGAGTCGATTGGTTACGCCGTGCGTCACCAGTACCACGGATAATAATATAACTATGATGAGCCCGGCACCGGAAAGGAACAGGTTCCGGCGCAACTGGTATACGGGCAACAATGCCTCTTCCTCAGATTGGCGGATGACGACTCCCCACCTGGCTGCTGAGACCGGAACGAAGGCCAGCACGTCTCTTCTTTCTACCTTTTGAATCGGTTCGTGACAGGTGTGACATAGTCCACGGGTTGGCTTTCCGGCAGCAATAAGCTCTGCGAAATGACCGCTGTGGTCGCTTTTCTCAAATGGTGCCAGAGCCGGTCCCGGGTCAGTCCTGACCACCACCACCCCATTCTGGTCAACGACTTCGGCATAGCCCGTCTGTCCGAGCCTGATTGGCTGTATAAAACCACCGATGCTTGACTTAACGATATCGATGGCCACAATCAGGGCCCGGCTCACATTCCGGCGTCCCACATCGACAGGTGCGATAATGAGAACGACCGGGATTTCGGTATCTGGCAATAGAACGAGCCCGGACACAACTGTCTCTCCCGTCTGGAGAGCCTCAACAATAGCTGGATACATGGAAACATGGAAGCCGTCCGTGATGCCACCAACGGGCTGACTCCATATAACGTCGCCGGTATTATCCATGAGATGGATGCTGTGGGCATAAACAGACAGCCGGGAAAACAAGTCGCTGAGGTCCTCTACGTGTTTAATCGAGTCGATATTGAACCCGCTGGCCGCTATCAGCCCGGCAGTATTCTCTACTTCATTCTTGATTATCTCCAGCGTCTCATCCAGATAATCAGCCACGAGGCTAGCTGTGGTCACGCGGTCTTCCAGCATATTCTCAGTGGCTTCATTTACAGCGCCCAGCCCA
>CAYFVI010000026.1:0-2193 GCA_964346525.1 uncultured Dehalococcoidaceae bacterium | reverse complement strand
GGTGTTAACGTCTTCCCCTTCAAAGGTTATGCACAAAACCAAAGCACCACAGATACTTTGTTTCCGCAGTATCTATGATGCCACAGTTTGATTAGAGCCGAATTAAGAATTACTTATAGGATGCTTAGAATTTTAATCATAAAGCGAATATACTGCCTTTTTGCGCTCCCGGTGTCTTGGGACGCTCTTACTCGCTGGGGTTACCTTTTCCAGAATATGATATATAATACCTGTTAGGATAGTCTAAATACACAGAGTAAATGATGAAGAAATCGAGTCTCTTTACTCCATTAACTGTATTATCGGCTGTAGCACTGGTCTTGGTCGTAGTGGGCTTATTAAGTTCCTGCTATTCGCCCTATAGATATAGCTCCAACGGCGAAAGGATTTATTTCACGGCAACAAGCTCATCCGGTCAGCCCATATCCTATTCCGGCAGTATCAGAATGATGCACACCATAAGCTGTGCCAGTTGTCATGGTTCGGACGGCAGGGGTGGTCGAGTTAACATGATGATGTGGAGCTTTAACACACCCGATATCACCTGGGATAAACTGACGGAGGCGGAAGGTCACGGTGAAGAGACAGGCGAAGACGAACATGAAGAGCATCCGCCCTATACTGAAGATACGCTGAAATTAGCTATTACTAAAGGAATAAATCCCGCAGGGGAGCCTTTAGATGAAGAAATGCCTCGCTGGCGGATGTCTGAGCAAGATTTGAATGACCTAGTGGGTTTCATAAAGACACTTGATTAAGGGCTTGATTGCCTGGAAAATGGGGGTGTGGTATGCCTGTATCTGAAATCGCAGTGACGCTCGGTGGCGTTGCCGCCATTGCTTTCCTAGTCTGGTTCTTCTTCGGTCCCAAGCAGGCGCAGGCAGCACGGGTGAAAGGAAATGTCCAGGAGATAGAGATAAAGGTGAAGGGCGGCTATTCACCGGACATAATTCGAGTCCAGAAAGGTGTCCCGCTACGGCTGATATTCGACCGCCAGGAAGCCGGCGATTGCAGTTCTCGGGTTGTCTTCCCCGATTTTCAGGCTAGCAAGACGCTGGCGCCTTTTGCTAGGACCACCCTGGAGTTCACCCCGGATAAAGCGGGGCAATTCGGCTTCGCCTGCGGGATGAACATGCTGCATGGCACGCTCATCGTGGAGGAAGGCAAGCCAACCGAGGCGCCAGTATCCCAGCCCGACGAAGGCCACACTCATGAGCACGCCCAGGCGGTGGGTGTCGGCCCCACCATGCCGGTGGGGAAGATGGAGCAAGTAGAATTTGCTATCATCGGTGGCGGCGTTACCTGCCCTACCTGCGCGGTCAACATAGAGTCGGCTCTTGGCAGTCTCCCCGGGGTGGATGATGTTAAGGTTAACTTCGGTGCCGAGCGGGTCACCGTGCGTTACAGCACTGAGCAGATATCGGCGGAGGAGATGCAGCAAATCATTGAGAACACCGGCTATAAGATTCGCCATCGGAGTGAGCCGGGGAGCCAGGAGACAGAGGACCGGGAGGCCGCTGACCGGCGCTCCGAGCAGCAGGATCTGACCCGGCGGCTCATTGTGGGGGCCATCCTGACGGCTCCGGTACTCTTCGCCGTGATGACCAGCGATTTTTTTGATGTACCCTGGTTGCCTTCCATTTTGCTCAACCACTGGTTCCAGCTGGCCCTGATTACACCCGTGATGCTCTATACCGGCTGGCCCATTCACCGCACCGGCTGGCTGACTTTGCGCCATCGCACTGCTGATATGAACACGCTTATCACCATAGGCACGATTGCCGCTTTCGGCTACAGTCTGGTGGTTACGGTCGCCCCGGGTTTACTGCCCGAGGCTCTCCGCCAGGTCTATTATGAAGCGGCGGGGGTTATCCTCACCCTCATCATGCTGGGGCGTCTCCTCGAGGCAATTGCCAAGGGCGGTACCAGCGAGGCGATTAGGAAACTCATCGGTCTTCAGGCCAAGACCGCCCGCATCGTCCGAAACGGGCAGGAGGAAGACATACCCATTGAGCAGGTCCAGGTGGGCGATATCGTGGCAGTACGCCCCGGGGAGAAGGTGCCCGTAGATGGGGAGATAATGGAAGGCCGCTCCACGCTTGACGAGTCCATGGTCACCGGCGAGAGTATACCAGTCACCAAAGGTGAAGGCGACACTGTAATCGGTGCCACCATCAACCAGACCGGTGCCTT
>CAYFVI010000025.1:0-2036 GCA_964346525.1 uncultured Dehalococcoidaceae bacterium | reverse complement strand
ACCACTCCACAGCTTGAAAACCACCTCGCCGACCCTGGCTTTTTCACCGTAGTAATGGTCGTTCCTCTCCAGAACGAGCAGATTTTCCTCCTCCCACTTCTGCAACAGGAATGAACCGGTTCCGTTCGGCTCCCGCCACCACTCTCCGCCCAGCTCCGCTTCATTTCTGTCCACCACAAATGCCACCGGATAGGTCATCTTGGACAGAAAATAGGACTTGGGGGTGTCAATGGTTATCTGGAGTGTATAATCATCAACGACCTTGATGCCGCTTATCTCCTCTGTCCGTCCAGCCAGCACCTCCCTGACGCCAACGATGTCCCCCAGGTAAGTGGCCGCGGTCAACGACCCGGTGGTGGGACGAGAAGCGCGTTCCAGGGAATACTTGAAGTCATGAGCAGTGACCTCCCGCCCATCCTGGAACCTGACATCTTTGCGCAGGTAGAAAGTATAGGTGCGTCCGTCCGGGCTCACCTCCCAGCGCTCGGCAATATCCGGTGCCGGCTCCAGGTTTACACCCAAACGCACCAGCCCGTTATAAATCTGCTGGATATATTCGTGTGAAATCGCCTCTCCGGAGACCGCCGGGTCGAGGGTAATCGGGTCTATGCCATACAGGTTCAGCGTCGTTTCGGGACTAGTTTGGCAGCCTGCCAGAATCAGACTGGTCAGTAGTATTACCGCAAAAAGGGCATAGATTATGCGTTTCATCTCTCACACCGTTTCACATTCTATTATAGATTGCCCTTGACTGCTTCGCAAAAATCGGTGGTGGAAGCAGTTCCCCCCTGGTCACGGGTAAGATATTTCCCGTCCTGGTAGACCTTATACACCGCTGCCTCCAGGCGGGCGGCTTCCTTCTCACAACCCAGATACTCCAGAAGCATACCACCGGCCAGAAGCATGGCTGTGGGGTTGATGATGTTCTGCCCGGCAATATCGGGCGCCGTGCCGTGTACCGAGCCGAAGTAGGCAAATTCCCTGCCCACGCAGGCATTTGGCGTCAATCCCAGCCCACCGATTAGCGCTGCCGCCTCGTCCGCCAGAATGTCACCATGCTGATTGCCCATAAGCAAAACATCGAACTGCTGCGGGTTGATGACCAGTTGCTGGGCACAGTTGTCAATTATCAGTTGATTAAACGTGAGTTCGGGATACCCTTTGACCGTCTCCTCAGCGATGCGGCGGAACAGTTCGTCCACCTGCGTCAGCACATTGTACTTGCTGGACACGGTTACTATCCCTCTGCCGCCCCTGGCCTTTCGTTTCATCGCCAGTTCGCAGGCAACCTGACATATATCCCTTGCCGTTTCTTCCGTAATCACTTTAACGGCAAATTTACCTTTGGCGGTGGTATTAAGCATTATGTCAAGAGCATCGCTCTTCAATTTCAATGGCGTCAGCTGTGCGATATCGCCTTCCCAGCCGGGGTAAAGCCCTTCGGTGTTCTCCCGCAGGATAATGAAATCGATACCCTCAGGATTCTTCAGCGGACTTCGCAGGCCCGGCACGTATTTCGTGGGGCGGATATTGGCAAAGCACCTCTTGCCCCAACGAAGATAGCCATGTACACCTCTCATGTTGCGTGTCGAGCCCATAATGGCACAGTCAGTGCCATCAATCATCTTTCTAGCCGATTCCGGAAAGCTGGTACCATATCTGGCGATAGCTTCATCACCGGTCTCTGTCCAGATAAATTCGATGTCGAGGTTCATCTTTTCCAGAACCTGGACTGTGGGCACAACCACCTCCGGTGCCGCATCGTCTCCCTTGACTACGCATACTCGTCTGGTCATTCATACCCCCTGTTTAAGATTGAAAGCTTATCATTCGGATAGCAATTAATTAGTGTATCATATATGCCTTATTCCTGCCTACTTTGTTTGCTTGTAATGTAGCAAGCCAGTGACCAATGAGGTATACAGGGATACTATTAAGGTATTATAATCTAGGCTAAAGCAGCAAGCGAGGATATGTACTCTACTTTCTGGGAGCCAGTAAGAAAGCGACTTCGCCGCGTACGCCGCGGCTTCAAA
>CAYFVI010000024.1:0-4402 GCA_964346525.1 uncultured Dehalococcoidaceae bacterium | reverse complement strand
AGTTCCAGGCTGCCCAGCAAGCTGCTGAGCACAGCAGCAGTCTCATCCCTCGCCGATTTAGTCTGATCACGATTGCCCATGTGCAACCCCGTTTAAATATGGCGTATTACCTGCTTTGCCCCTTGGAATGTACTACTATGCCATGATAGCAGATAAACTTACTTTTATCAAACTGGGAGCACCAATCTGGTCCTTTGCGGCGCTTGTCTATCACCTTCTTTCGCAGATTATTGCTCATTTAACGGTCCAACACAACTACAACCAATCTGTTGTTTTGCTTTTAAGTCCCCAGCCGAGAGAATTATCCATAACATAGCTAGTTCTTGAAATTTCACTTAATGACGTATTGTTCAGTGCTAAGTAAAACATGATTGAACAAAACCGAGAATTGTTGACCTACATGCAGATGCATGCTGGGACTGGTGCTACTTACTCGCCCAGCAATTTCTCGCTTATTCGTTCCCGCCAGCACTAGAAAGGTTTGCTACTCCATACCTGTACTCTTTATTATCATCTTCGAAAACGATGTAGTAAACATTCTCGGGTGGAGGGGGCAGCATTATGGTTTTAGACCAGCGCATTCGTCTGGTTACTACTCCCACCATGCTCTAGTTCTCACCTTCCAATGTTACTTTGACTCGGTCTCCTAAGTTGAACTAAAAAGGGCTTGCTATGAATTGCCTAACCGCTGTGCTACGTTCGCTATCCCAAGTTTCAGCTACCCAAGTACCGCAAGTTGTACACACCCGAAGCGTAATTTCATTCTTATTCAATCTATCAAGAGATTCCCTATCAAGCTCGCCCCTAACCCGCTCGATTTCCTCACAGGTTGGAGGCCGCATCCCTCCCCCAGGACTTGGGCAGTATGGATTTGCGCAAATACTAGCCACAGCTCATCAGAGAGCATTATAGCAGGCATACCCATCTGCGGAATAGTAGGAATTGTTGTGCGACTTTGCAACTGAACAAAACACCAAAAAATTGGGATCTAAACTCCTTGACAATAGAACATCAGTTCTATTATAATGAAATTCTCTGTCCTTATGGAGGTTATGCGTGAAAGTTCTTTGTGTTTTGTTGCCACATTTCCCCTTGAGGTGCGAAATCTTGAGACATCCGGATATCAAGGGTTGCTCGGTGGTGATAATCTACGGAGACGGTTCCCAGAAACTAGTCCTTGACTATTCGCCTGAGCTGGAGGGACTACAGCAGAACGCGCCAATCCAGCAGGCCATTGCCCGATACGGCAAAGCCAGCCTTGTCCAGGCGGATATATCCTATTACTCATCCACCTTCAACAGAATTCTGGATGAGATGGAGGGTATAAGCCCACTGGTCGAGGGCTCCGAACTGGGAATTGCCTATCTTGGCATTGACGGGCTACAGCTAATTTATCCCGACGATAACAGCCTGACCATGGCGGTAAGGAAGGTTCTGCCAGAGACTTTTATCTCCAAGATAGGAATTGCCGAAGGCAAATTTCCCGCTTATCTGGCTGCCCTGTACAGTCCTCCGCATGGCTTTAAAGCTCTGACAGATGATGCCGGTACATGTCTCAGGGATATTCCATGCGACGTCCTGCCGGTGCCGATGAAGATAAAAAGCAGGCTGCGAGATTTCGGGATACGTACCCTCGGTGAACTGGCAACTTTGCCTCCAGGCCCTCTCCAGTCTCAGTTCGGCCCCGAGGGCAGGAAAATCCGTGACCTTGCCAGAGGTTATGATGATACATCCCTCTATCCACGTATGATGGAGCAGGGTATGGAAGAAAGCGCCACGCTATCTTCGGTTACGGTCTCCATGGAAGCCCTGCTGGTTGCTCTGGAGACGCTGCTGGCAAAGGTTTTCGCTAGGATAAGTCTAAAGGGACTGGGTATCCGCAGCTTCGTTTTGTGGACCCGGAGCTGGGACTCAGGGCACTGGGAGCGGAAAATCCAGTTCAAAGAGCCGGCCATGGATATGAAAACAGTTACCTCGCGAATAAAGCGGGTCCTGGAGAACTACCCGCAGCCGGGTCCGGTGGAAGAAGTGGGGATGAAAGTTGCCCGGCTGGGCTACCCGCGTGGGCGGCAGAAAAGTCTTTTCACTGAAGTCAGAGGAAGAGACCACCTGATGGACGATATCAAGCAACTGGAGTTGCGTATAGGTAATCCTCAGATATTCACCATAAAGGAAGTCGAGCCGTGGTCCAGAATTCCAGAAAGGCGCTACGTGCTAGCACCTACCGGTCGGTAAAGGCTCCCGAGGCAATAGATGTGGAAGAAGCCCCCTCCGGCCTGCCGCTCGCGGTAGAAACGCCGCGGCGGCAGGCTATAAAAACTATCGGGGACAGGTGGCGCATCGATGACGAGTGGTGGCGCCAAGAGCCGGTATCTCGCCTCTACTACGAGGTGATACTCGCCTCCGGTCAGCGGCTGGTGCTCTACAAGGACCTCATAGATAACCGCTGGTACAGGCAGTCTTACTGAAGGGTAATTATGGACTACGCCGAGCTTCACTGTCACAGCTACTATTCTTTCCATGACGGCGCCTCCTCACTGGAGGAACTTCTGTCGCAGGCAAGAGAGCTGGGTTATCGCGCTCTCGCTATCACTGACCATGACAACATCTGTGGTGCAATGCGCTTCGCGCAGGTTTCCCGCTCCCTGGAGATGAAGGGGATTATCGGCGCAGAGATAACTCTTAAAGGCAGCCACCACCTTACTCTGCTGGCCGGAGACCAGCAGGGCTACCGAAACCTCTGCCGCCTCATCACCGCCGCCCACGCTTCCGAACGCAATAATCCCCAGCTGCCCCCCAGGCTTTTGCCGGAGCATGCCCGGGGGCTGATTGCTCTATCCGGCTGTCCCGGTGGGGAACTGCCGCAGATGGTGGCTCAGGAACGCCTTCACGAAGCTCGCAGCCTGGTGTATAAGTATCTGGACTGGTTCGGTCGGGATAACTACTATATAGAACTACAGCAGAACCTGATATTCGGTGACACCAAGCGAAACAGGGAACTGGTAAGGCTGGCACGGGAAATGGATGTCAGAGTGGTGGCGACGGGTAACGTCCACTACCACCTTCGTGAGCGACACCGGCTTCAGGACTGCCTGGTGGCCATACGGCACTGCAAGAGCCTGGAGGAAACTCACCGGGAACGCAGGCCCAATTCGGAGTTTAACCTGCGGCCAAAGCCGGAACTGGAGAGCCTTTTCCGGGAATGTCCCGATGCTCTGGCCAACACCGTAGAAATAGCCGAGCGATGCTCTCTCGATTTAACCAGGGACCTGAGCTATGCCTTCCCCGACTACAAGGCCCCGGAGGGCTATACGCCGCAGAGCTACCTGGAGAAGCTGTGCTACGAGGCGGCAGAAAGACGCTACGGCGCCGTTACCCTCAAGGTGCGCCAGCGGCTGGAGAAGGAGTTCCGACTGATTCACAGGTACCACCTGGCGGGCTTTCTCCTCCTCTACCACGAAGTAATCAAGCTGGGGCGGGAAGTTATGATCGACCAAGGACTGAGCGATCCCTCTCTGTCACTGGAGGAGAACCCGCCGGGAAGAGGGCGTGGTTCTTCGGTAGCCTTGCTGGTAGGATATTTAATAGGCCTTTCTCACATCGACCCGCTGAAATACAGCCTCTCGCTGGAAAGGTTTCTTCCCGAAGACGTCATGACCAATGTGCCTGATATCGACCTCGATTTCCCTCGCAGCATTCGGGAAGAGCTTATCCTGAGGACTCATCAGAAATGGGGCTGGGAGCGCGCCGTCCTCACCGGCACCATCGCCACCTATCAGGTCAGGGGGGCGGTAAGAGACCTTGGTAAAGCGCTGGGCCTGCCGCAGGTGGAAATAGACCAGTTGGCCAGGCAGAATGATTGGGGCAGCGCCCGGAGTCTTGAGGCAAAGATGCGTAAAATGCCCAACTTCAGGGACAGGTTGAATCTTAAGGCGTGGCAGGACCTAGTGAGGCTTGCCGCAGAGCTGGACGGGTTTCCCAAGTACCTGGGACAGCACCCCGGCGGAATGGTTCTTTCGTCAACTCCACTTACGGATATCGCGCCCGTGCAGAGAGGTGCCATCGAGGGGCGCTACGTCTGCCAATGGGACAAAGACAGCATCGACGATGCCGGGTGCGTCAAGATAGACTTCCTGGCCCTGGGCACCCTCTCGCAGCTCCAGGAAGCGATGGAGTTGATAAAGCAGCGCACCGGGGAGAGAATCGACCTTTCACGTATCGATTTCGAGGACGAGGCCGTTTACGACATGCTCTGCCGCGGGGATACCATCGGTGTCTTCCAAGTGGAGTCTTCGGCGCAGATGCAGACCATAACCCGCCTCAGGCCCAGGAACCTGCTTGACATGGCCCACGAGGTGGGCGCAGTAAGGCCTGGCGTGGGCATCAACAATGGTGTCCAGGA
>CAYFVI010000023.1:0-3475 GCA_964346525.1 uncultured Dehalococcoidaceae bacterium | reverse complement strand
GGCAAAGCGGCGGTGGCCAACTCCAAGCTCGTCTACCGCCGTTTCAAAGAGGTCTTCGCTGGCGATGAGTTCGCCAAACAGCGAGAACGCGGGGCACGTATCCAGCGGGTGCTCTGGGGAAGCACCAGCACCAAAAACCCGGCCTACTCCGACGTGAAATACGTTGATGAACTGATGGGGCCGGACACGATCAACACCCTGCCCATGGAGACCATTGATTTGTTCCTTGACCACGGCCAGGTTAGAGATACCTTGAATAAAGGCATGGCCGAGGCGGAGCAGACTTTGAAGGAACTGAAAAAAGTCGGCATTAACCTGGATGCGATTACCGAGCAGCTGCAGGTGGATGGCGTTAAGGCATTCAGCGATTCCTTCGACCAACTGCTCCGTGCCCTGGAAGAGAAATGCCAGCAATTCCGGTAGGAAAAGCATTATTGAGCCAGAGGGAGATATGCTGCGATGACCGAATTCAACGTTGCCAAACCAAAATTCCATATTACCGGCCTTGACGACTATGAGCCGCTGGTGGGAAAAGAGACAGTCGAACGCATTCGGGAAAAGGCCAGACCTCTCCACGGGCTGCACATCGCCAACGTCAATTCAACGTATTACGGTGGCGGTGTCTCCCAGCTGCTCTCATCACTGACCCTCCTGATGGACAGCGTCGGCATCGCGACGGGCTGGCGGGTTATCGTTGGCTCGCCGGACTTTTTCAGCATCACCAAGAAAATGCACAACGCCCTGCAGGGTGGGGACATCAATCTCACAGACCGAAAAAAGGAACTTTACGAGGAGGTAATTTACGAAAACTCAATTCGAAACCACCTCGACCATGACATGGTGGTAGTCCATGACCCCCAACCCCTCCCCATCATCAACCACTACCGGCGGAGAGGTCCCTGGATATGGCGCTGTCATATCGACCTCTCCCACCCAAACGACGAACTATGGCGCTACCTCTCTCCGTTCGTGGAAAAATACGACGCCGTCATTCTCAGCTGCCAGGACTATGCCCAGAAACTGGCTACTCCCCAGCTTTTCTTCATGCCCGCCATCGACCCGTTCTCCATCGTCAATCGTGATTTAGACCATACGCTCTATGATGAGAGGCTTAGCCACTATGGCATTCCCACTGACCTTCCCCTCATCGTGCAGATATCGCGCTTCGACCGCTGGAAGGACCCGGAGGGGGTCATCAGGGCTTTTCAACTGGCCCGAAAAGAGGTGCCATGCACTCTGGTCCTGCTTGGCAATGTCGCCACCGATGACCCCGAAGGCGAAATGGTGTACGATTCATTGCTGAACCAGCGTGAAGAACGCGTTATTATCCTCAGCCGGCAGGACGGCGCGCTGGTCAATGCCCTGCAGCGCCGGGCGGCGGTGGTCCTGCAGAAGTCAATACGCGAGGGATTCGGTCTGACCGTTTCCGAGGCGATGTGGAAAGGTACGCCGGTGATTGGCGGCAATGTGGGCGGCATCCGCTACCAGATCGATGATGGCGTGAACGGCTTCCTGGTCAGCAGCATCGAGGAAGCCGCCGACAGAATCGTCCGCCTGCTGAAAGACCGGGAACTGCGCGACCACATGGGGAAGCAGGCCAGAGAAAAAGTGAGAGAACGGTTCCTGTTGACCCGCTACCTGGAGCAGTATATTGAACTGTTCAATTCCTTTGAGCCGTCGTTCCGGCTGGCCGGTCACCTGAAAAACAGCTAGTTAAAGCTTATGATTTTCACATTCTGGAGGATTGAAGCATGAAGATAACCAAGGTAACACCCATTTTCTGCGATGGGGGCTGGCGGGCTTTTGTCTTCGTCAAGGTGGAAACGGACGAAGGGCTGGTCGGCTACGGTGAATGCACCGACAACAGTTCGGCGTTCGGCATCGGCGGCTGCGTCAAAGACCTGGAGCCGCGACTTATCGGCAAGGACCCGCGGGCGGTGGAGAGGCTTTACCGCGAGATGGGCCACCGTTTTCAGCATAATCCCGGCGGCATCGCCCAGAAAGCCATCGCCGGCATTGAAATCGCTCTCTGGGACATCAAAGCCAAGGCACTTAACGTCCCGCTTTATGAACTCTTCGGGGGCCCGATTTGCGATAAAATGCGGATTTACTGGTCTCACTGCGGCACCTACCGCGTCCGCAACCCCGAGCTGTATCCCGACAAATCGGCCCTGAAAACGTATGATGATATCGCCCGTCTGGGGGAAGAGGTAGCGGCCTGCGGCTACACTGCGCTCAAGACAAACATACTTACCCCCGGAGAGCCGCCCCGCATGCTGTGGTCCATGGAGCAGAATATCGACCCCGGTATACTCAAGACCATCGACCGTCTGATGAGCACCTTCCGCAAGGCGGTGGGAGATAAAGCTGACCTCTGCCTGGACCTGAACTTCAACTTCAAGACTGAGGGTTTCATTCAGATTGCCAGGGTTGTGGAGCCGTATAACCTGATGTGGCTGGAAATGGACATCTATGACCCGGCGGCGCTTCTCCAGGTCAAGGAGTCATCCAGGGTGCCCATCTGCTCCGGTGAAAGTGTATATAACATGAAAGGCTATCTCCCCTTTCTGGAAAAGCACGCCATGGACGTCTGCATGATTGATCTGCCCTGGAACGGCTACATAGAATCGCGCCGCATTGCCGCCCTGGCCGATATGTACGAGATGCCAGTGGCCCCCCACAACTACTACACCCACCTCTCCACCTTCATGAACGCCCATTTCTGCGCCGCCATACCCAACTTCAAGATCCTGGAGACGGACGTGGACAGTGTGCCCTGGCGCGATGCAATCACCACGGAAGTGCCGGAGATAAAAGACGGCTACCTCCACCTGCCGAAAAAACCCGGGCTCGGTATTGAGCTTAACGAGACGGAGATCGCCAAGCACCCGTGGCCTAAGTAATAATTACTTCGGCTCCAGGCTTCTCAGCCAGCCCACCTCGTCCTTCTTCACGTCCAGAATTACAAAAGTTTCGCTTTTTCTGATTCCGGGCACGCCGGCCAGGTAGTCCTTGACGAACTTGGTCAGCTCACCGGACGAGTGGAACCAGGTGCCGATGAATAAATCGTGGTTGCCGGTGCAGAGCGACACGTAGCGGACGTTGGGGCAACCGGCCAGCGACTCAGAGACCTCATCGATTTTCCCCAGTTCCACTTCAAGGGCGATGATGGCGATGATGCTGTATCCCAGTTTGGCCGGGTTCAAAATAGCAGTGAAGGTGATGATGCCCCGTTCCTCCAGGTGCTGAATTCGCCGCCGGATGGTGGTCTCGCTTACGTTCAGTTTGCGGGATAGCTCGGCGCTGCTCTGCCGGGCGTCCCTGGTCAACTCGGCAATCAAGCGGTAGTCCAGCTTGTCCATGGCAGAAAACAGTATGGCACGAGATATCCCTCCTGTCAATTTGTTAAACTTAATAAAATTTTTCAGCTTGAAAAAGACACGAAATTTATGATTTTGCCGCTTTTAAACGACTT
>CAYFVI010000022.1:0-4417 GCA_964346525.1 uncultured Dehalococcoidaceae bacterium | reverse complement strand
TCGAGGCCGTTCATACCGGGCATGGTGATATCCATGAGGATGATATCCGGGTTAAGCTCAGCTGTTTTGGCGACGGTGTCCTCGCCGTTGGTGGCTTCGCCGACCACCTCGATATCGGGTTGGGCCTGGAGGAGGGCGCGGAGGCCCTCACGGACGATAATATGGTCATCGGCTATCAGTACGCGCATCTTATCCAAAGTTGCCTCTCAAATACGCCTGTTCTAGGGAACGACAAATCCCAGAATGAAAGTGAGTACTATAAAACCTATTATCATTGCCACGACCTGCAACAGGAATACGGTGGTAAATATCATGGCGACTCTGGGCGACCGGGGAGGGTCGAGCACACTCGCAATCATCAGGGCAAATAGCGGCACCAATATCAGCCCCATTATAATCAGACCTATCATTCTTCGACCGACTCCATGATGGGGAATATTTTGAGGAATAACATATAGAGCAATATCGCCAAGGCTAACATGCCAGCAATCACGGACCATTCCACCCAGCTGGGATGGTAAGTCCCTGATGGAAACGGCATCAATGGCCGCAACAGAGAAGGCACCACAATGAGAAACCGTTTGACCCAGAAAGCGACCAGAATTAAGATTGATGCCACCACGGTAACACCCAGGCTGAACGACTGGGGACGAATGGCCTGGGCCACCAGAAGCACCGCAGGCAGGGCCAGTCCTAGGACCAGCATTGGCCAGTAGATGATGGCGAACTCCCCCTGAAGAAGGATTTCCGATACCGTCGCTTCGGCGTGGGAGGCAGCGTATCTCATGGTAAACTGCTCGGCAATGGTCAGGTAGATGTACAGATGGGTGAGTACCCCGAGGACCACGCCCAGCCCTTTGATAATCTGGGGGCTGATATATGATTGCCAGCCGTAAATCCTTCTCAGTGTGGCGGCGATGACGATAACCGCGGCAATGGACGTAGCCAGCGCGGCGGTTAGGAAGTACGGACCGGCCATAGCGCCAAACCAGCCGGGACGGCCCGACTGTAGTCCGAAAATCCAGGGTATAACGCCGCCGCTGAGCATTACTATCAGGATGAGAATAGCTATGGAAAGCCACCAGGCCGTCCTTTCGATTTCCTCTTCCTGTTCCGGTAGGTAGCCTATGAGCAGAATGCGGTAGAGCAAACCCCGCCTGGCAAACCTGTTCGCATAGCGAAGCAGGTCTTTGCGCATGGTAAACCAGAGATAGGAGGTGGACAGGGTGAAGTAAAGAATGATTACCGTCATATCCCAGGTCAGCGGAGATGTTGCCACCCTCTCCGGCCAGTGCAGAACCATGTTAATCGCCCGGTCTGGTCTGCCGAGGTCAATAATGATGCTCAGCCCGGCCATCATCAGGGCGACGGCGGTGAGAACCTCGCCCATCCGGGCGATAACTTTATAGTTGTATAACTTCAATAAACGTACCGCCGCGGAAATGGCCATCCCTCCATGAGCCATGCAGGCAAAGAATATGAAATTGCCGATGTATATCCCCCAGGCGGCACCCACTGGTGTTCTCATGGCGGTTACCCCCAGGCCCTGGGTTAACTGCGTTAACCAGGCATAGCCAAACCAGCCCACCAGGATTAGCAATATTCCGGCCAATACATAAAAGCCGGTACCGGTCTGGAGCAGCGGCCTTATTGCCGGTTCTTCTTGGGTTCTCGTTATCCTCTGTAACAATGTTTACTCCAGGTATTTTTTACCCCGTGTGATGTACCAGACTCTGGGGCTAGTGTTCAGTTCCTCAAGCAACCGGAAGCTCAGGTTGGACTTGAGAATTTTGGACACTTCACTTTCCGGGTTGTTGAGGTCGCCAAAATGTCTGGCATTGACCGGGCATACTTCCACGCAGCGGGGAAGCCGGCCATTTCTGGTTCGATGAACGCAGAAAGTGCATTTCTCCGCCACACCCAACGGACGCACGGGCACCGCTGGATTTACATCCTCCGGAGAGATTTCTGGCTTCATCCAGTTGAAGCGCCGGTTGCTGTAAGGACAGGCTACCACGCAGAAGCGGCAGCCGATGCACCTGTCATAGTCCATCAAGACGAAGCCATCCTTTTCTTTATATGTCGCGCCCGTCGGGCAGACCTTAACGCAGGGCGGGTTGTCACAGTGATTACACTGTACCGGCAGATAACGCATCCCCTCGCGGGGGGATGTGGTGTAAGATGTGGTAGCCCCTGTTTTCAAGTCTTCCAGAGAAGGGCTGCCGGTTAAATCCACTTCTTCTTTCAGCTCGAATACTTCTATCCAGGGGGGTGAGATGGTGTCTGGAATATTGTTTTCCTGCTTGCAGCCCCACTGGCACCTGCGGCAGCCGATACAGGCGCCCGCGTCTATCACCATGGCGAATTTCCGGCCCGGGTCAATCGTGGTACCAATCCCGTCGGCAGCTCGTAGCGCCACTGCCTTTGCTTCCTGTCCGCCCGGTGCTGGTGGGCCGGCGGCTTCTGCGGCCCCGAGTCTAAAGGGAAATCCGGCATATTTGCCCAGCAGTGATACGCCTGCCAGCGCCACCACAGACTTGATGAAATCTCTGCGGTTCACTCTTTTCACAACTCAGTCCTTTGTCTGACTATTACTATGCTCAGGCCGGTCAGAAACGTCAGCGCAATAACGACTATCATCATCAAGTCAAACGGGGGGGAGGGAGGTGGCGGGGCAGGCTCAGGATGAGGCTCGGTTATGCCCGCAAAAGACATCTGAGGCTGGTGTGGGTCGTGGCAGTCTGCGCATTTCCCTGAGGCAACGGTGCCGGGAAAACCGTGAGTCCCTTCCTGCCAGGCATTATATCGCGCCTGATGGCACTGTCCGCAAAGCTGGCTCGAATCGGTTAAGGAAAGGCGGGTGCCATTTATTAGGCGCAGCTGGGCCATATCCGTGCTGTTATGGCATGTCCAGCAGGCATCATTATCCGAGCCAAGCTTATCATGGTATTCCAGCCTCTTCGGGTGGCAGCTTGTGCAGTTTAACGGCTGATTCGATTCAGGGTCGGCAGCACTGGCAGTTGTGGCCATGGTCACCAGTAGAAAGCCGACCAGTGAGAGGCAAAGTAATATTCCACTAGGGGACAACATCCGTTTTACCATAAAACCGTGCCCGGTAAAGGCCTGCTAATGCCCGTAACTTCCCCTTTCTTAAGAAAGATTCAATACTTATAATCCTGTGAGATTGCTAACGTTCCGCAACCTGTCCGAGGCTGCATTGACCAGCCCGTATTTTACTAAGGCTGCTGCAGACTCGGTCTTCTAGCGATCGC
Organism: uncultured Dehalococcoidaceae bacterium; assembly: GCA_964346525.1. Classification (GTDB taxonomy): domain Bacteria; phylum Chloroflexota; class Dehalococcoidia; order Dehalococcoidales; family RBG-16-60-22; genus E44-bin89. The sequence goes on along the minus strand of CAYFVI010000022.1, from coordinate 1,145 downwards.
ATTGGCGATATCTAGCGTCAGCGGAATAACGGTGCTATTCCTCTCACCAGAGATCTCAACCAGCGTCTGGAGATAGCGCAGTTGCAGGGCGATAGGCTGGCCCTGGATTATCTCGGCCGCTTCGGCGAGAGTTTCGGCCGCTGCCCGTTCCCCCTGGGCGTGGATAATCTTGGCTCGCTTTTCCCGCTCTGACTCGGCCTGTCTGGCCATAGCCCGCTGCATCGTTTCGGGGAGGAGCACATCTTTTACCTCGACCAGTGTGGCCCTGATTCCCCAGGGCTCCTCGGTTTGCTCATCAATAATCTCTCGAAGTCTGAGGTTTATCTCGTCGCGGTGGGCGAGCAACTCATCCAGCTCCGATTGCCCGAGCACGCTCCGGAGAGTGGTCAGGGCAAGCTGGATAGTGGCCTGTCGGTAGTTTTCCACGTTGATGACCGCCTTAGTCGGTTCAATCACCATGAAGTAGACCACGGCATCAACCCTGACCGTCACATTATCCTTGGTGATAACTTCCTGAGGTTCCACCACCGTGGTCACCACGCGAAGGCTGACCTTAGTCATGCGGTCGATGAAGGGGAAAATAAAATTCAGGCCGGGGTTTCTCACCCCCACCAATCGTCCGAAACGAAACAGCACCCCTCTTTCATATTGCCTGACTATCCTTACTGCCATCGCTAATATTACCAGCGCCACCAGAACAGCCAGAAAGATCATCCACGTACTCATTAATATCGATATCCTCCTTACTTAAACTGAAGTATTAACGGAGCTGCATATGACCCGTTGTACACCTGATGGTATTTGCGGGGTGGATATTCTGAAGGAGAAAAGGGAAGAAGTCTTTTAGCACGAAAGATTGCCATCTCAGACTATAACTACTCAAGATTCTCTACTAGGTTAGCATAAGGTTGCAGAGCAGAAGAATACACGAAAGCAAGTATTTGCTACACTGGACAGGCGGGATATTTAGTATGAGATATACCAGATATATAGTAGTTTACTACTGTGCATCAGGTATTCAGGTCGGTCAATCCGTGCTTGATGGCATATTTGGTCAGGTCAGCAAGGGTGTGCAGCTTCAGTTTGGCCATGATATTGGAGCGGTGGGTCTGCACCGTCAGCGGGCTGAGGAAGAGCCGGGAGGC
>CAYFVI010000021.1:0-5851 GCA_964346525.1 uncultured Dehalococcoidaceae bacterium | reverse complement strand
CGGCCGACTCTTCCGCTCGACGGTTATTCCGGCGCGGGCCAGCTGGTACAGTTTCCTCCCCTGATGCCTGACGGCGCTGTACATCGGTGGCCTCTGCTGGATAACGCCGCGGAAGGAAGCCAGTGCCGCCTCCACCTGCTCACGGCGGATACCGGAAGGGTCTTCCCGGCCGACCACTTTGCCGCTGGCGTCATAGGTATCGGTGGTCACCCCCAGCTCAATCCCGGCCCGGTAAGTTTTTGACTCCTCCGCGAGGAACTGGACGATGCGCGTTGCCTGCCCGAGGCAGACCGGAAGCACACCTGTGGCCATCGGGTCTAGGGTTCCGGCATGCCCCACGCGACGCTCGCCGCTGAGCCGTTTCACCAGCGCTACCATACGGTATGAGGTGATTCCATCGGGCTTGTTTATGTTCAGAATGCCGTCCACAATTAGCCAAAGAGTCAGGTTTTATCCTGGTCTGAAGAGCTCACCTGGTCGATGAGGTCCATGATATGTGCTCCGCGCTCGATGGAATCATCCCAGTGGAAGCTGAGCTCTGGAATACGGCGCAGTCTGAGTTTTCTGGCCATTTCTTTGCGGAAAAAGTTTGCCGCCCCGGTGAGGGCGTCGAGCGCTTCCTGCTTTTGCTGTTGACTGCTGATGAAGCTGATAAAGACCTTGGCGTGTCTCAGATCGGAGGAGGTAGCCACCTCGGTTACGGCAACGAACATGCTGAGCCTTGGGTCCTTGATTTCGCGCTGCAGGAGTTCACTGATTTCCTGGCGGATGAGCTGATTTACACGTTCAATCCGATGAGACATACACGGGCTCCTGGAGTTTGTACTTGTTGGGCTAGGCAGCTTTATCTATCCGGTAGAATTCAAGCCGGTCGCCAACCTGAAAATCGCCGAAGTCTTTGAGGCCGACACCGCATTCATAGCCGGCAGCTACTTCGCGGACATCGTCCTTGAACCGCCGCAGGCTGCTAACGGCGGTATCACCGATAACCTCTTCACCGCGGCGAACCCGCACTGAAGAATTGCGGCTAGCCTTGCCGTCCAAGACGTAGACACCGGCCACGTGTGCTCCTTTGGCTGCGGAAAAGACAGCCCTAATTTCAGCCTGTCCCTCAATGACCTCAACCAGCTCCGGCTCCAGCAGGCCCTTGAGCGCCTTTTCCACATCGTCAACGACGTTGTAAATCACGTTGTAGTGGCGGATATCAACTCCCTCCGTGCTTGCCAGCCGGCGGGCGCCTTCGTCAGTGCTGACGCCGAAGCCAATGATGAGCCCATTGGAGGCGGCAGCCAGCATCACGTCGCTTTCCGACACATTGCCGGTGCCGCTGTGGAGTATTCTCACCTGAACTTCATCGGTGCTCAACTGTTCCAGAGAGCTTCTTATGGGCTCGATGCTGCCCTGAACATCCGCTTTCACGATGACATTGAGCCCTTTGACCTGGCCGCTGCTGATTTTATCATACAGGTTGTGCAGACTTACCGACCTGGCAGCAACTGAGGTTCTTTCTTCCATTTCTTTACGGTGTTTCTCCAGTAGTGCCTGTGCTTGCTGTTCGCTGCTCACTACGGTCAGGATGTCCCCGGCCTGCGGCACACTGTTCAGGCCGAGGATTTCCACCGGGGTAGCCGGTCCGGCCTTCTTCACCTGTTTGCCCAGGTCATTTAACATGGCCCTGACCCTGCCCGACGTGGCACCGACGACAACGGTATCGCCCGGTTTTAAAGTGCCGTTGTTCACCAATATGGTGGCCAGTGGGCCACGGGTTCGGTCCATCTCCGCTTCAACGACCACTCCGGAGGCCGGGCCTAAGGGATTGGCTTTAAGCTCTTCCACCTCGGTCACCACCAGCAGGTTTTCCAGAAGTTCCTGAATACCTATTTTCTCTTTTGCCGAGATGGGTACGCAAACGGTGTCCCCTCCCCATTCCTCAATCACCAGTCCTGCTTCCGCCAGTTGCTGCTTCACCCGGTCTTGATTTGCTTCCGGCTTGTCAATCTTATTGACGGCGACGACAATCGGCACCTCCGCGGCGCGGGCGTGGTTGATTGCCTCCGTTGTCTGCGGCATTACGCCGTCATCTGCGGCTACCACTAGGATGATAACATCGGTTATCTGGGCACCGTGGGCACGCATGGCAGTGAACGCTTCATGTCCGGGAGTGTCCAGGAAAGTGATTTTCTGGTCATCTACCGTTACCTGATAGGCGCCGATGTGCTGGGTAATGGCGCCGGCCTCGGTGTCCATGACATTGGTCTGGCGGATGGCATCAAGCAGCCTTGTCTTGCCGTGGTCGACGTGGCCCATGACCGTGACTACAGGAGGACGTGGCTGCAGGTTCCCCGCCTCCTCGACTTGAAGCTTGCGCCTTTTTCTTATCTCACTTATGGCGCTGGCGGCCCCTTCTGCAGCCCGCGGCTTCAGACGTGTTTGATAGCCCAAACTGGTGGCTATCTCCGACGCCGTATCATAGTCGACGATCTGGTTGATGTTGGCCATGATGCCCTTCCGCATAAGCTGTTTGATGATATCAATGGCACTGACCTGAAGCAGGTCAGCCAACTGCCGCACGCTCAGCGAGTGCGGAATCTCTATCTGGCCTTTGCTGGTCTCCGGCGTTTTGGTTGCTTCTTCAGCTTCCACTTCGGCCATATTATCCGTTTTTTTCACCCGGGGCACTGTTGGCTCCTTTCAGGTGTTCTTCGGCGTATTTTATAAGCTTCTGCTGGCTCGTCTGGCTCAGCGTGGTGCGCAGTGCGTGGTCAAGTCGATTACCTTTAAGCCCCGCCTCCCAGCATTCCGAGGACGGGCAGAGGTAGGCACCGCGCCCCGCTTTTTTACCGGTAATATCGACTTCCAGATTGCCCTCCGGCGTATTTACGATTCGAATCAGTTCACGCTTTGCCTTTACCTGCCGACAGCCAAGGCATGTCCGCTGCGGTGCATGTCTGGTGCGCACGGGACGGGAACTAGTACTCTTCATCTTCATCCAGGAAATCTGTACCTCGCCGTTTTCTCTTTATCCTGATGCCGTCCTCAGCCCCTTCTCTGGCGGAAACGCTTTTCTTTTTCTTCTTTTTGGCTTTGTCTCCCGGTTTATCCGGCTTCGGCCCCAGGATATCCTCGGCAAATCTGAGTTCTGTTTTATCCTCCATTGTCCGAGGTTCAAAAAACGCTGGAGGTTCAGCAAATACCTCTTCCACGGATAGCGCCGGTTCCGCCTGTTCTGCGCCTGTCTCCTGAATCGGTTCCGTAGAAACTGGAGTCGGTTCAAGCAGCTCCGGTATTTCCGCGGCCGGTTCTTCCGCGGTGACAACCTCTTCTTCTTTTTCCTCAACCGCAGGCGCCGGCTTGGTGGCTTTTTCCGCTTCGGCAACTGAGGTGCTCTTGATGTCAATCCGCCAGCCGGTCAGCTTGGCCGCCAGCCTGGCGTTCTGACCTTCCTTGCCGATGGCCAGGGAGAGCTGCTTATCCGGAACCACCACCGTGGCGATTTTTTCCTCTTCATTCAGGTCAACGCTGACAATCTGGGCCGGGCTCAGTGCGTTGATGATGAAAGCAGCGGCATCGGGGCTCCACTGGATAATATCTATCTTTTCGCCGTTCAATTCGTTGACGATGTTCTGTATTCTGATGCCACGCAGGCCAACACAGCAGCCCACCGGGTCGATCCCTTCCTGGCGTGCCGTCACGGCTACCTTGCTCCGATATCCGGCTTCACGGGCGACGGATTTTATCTCCACGGAGCCGTTGTAGACTTCCGGTACTTCCAGCTCCAGGAGACGGCGGAGCAGGTCGGGATGGGAGCGCGAGACCACCACCCGTGGCCCCTTGGTTGTCTTGAGGACCTGAATAATGCAGACTTTCAGACGCTGGCCAACCCGGTACCTTTCGGTGCGCATCTGTTCCGGGGCGGGCAGTATGGCCTCGGTTCTACCCAGGTCAACGTATATCTGACCGGGCTCAATGCGCTGTATCAGACCGGTAACGACCTCGTCTTCTTTTTCCGCGTACTCCTCCAGTATGGCACTGTGTTCCGCCTCATGGAGCCGCTGCAGGATAACCTGCTTTGCCGTCTGGGCAGCGATGCGCCCGGCATCGTGCGGAGTCGACTCCACCATGAGTACATCGTCTAGCTGAGCATCTGATTTGAAGCGGCGTGCCTCTTCCAGCGATACTTCAAGCCGTGTATCGGCGGGCCGTTTCACCACCGTTTTTTCCGCCCAGACTTCCACTCGACCGCTATTGGGATTTATTTTAACTGATATATTCTGGTTAGGAGCAAAACTATCCTTCCGGTATGCAGAGACCAGTGCTGCCTCCACGGCTGAGAGGACTATCTCTTTAGGCAGATTCTTTTCCGCCGCAAGCTGAGTTATGGCCAGTACGAAATCACTTTTCATCTCTGACTTAACTCTCCACTATTGCCCATAATTAAAAAAGTGGGGATGAAACCCACTTGATAAAGTTACTCTCTTCTTTCCCATAGAGTATAACACCCTTTTTGTCAAAATACAAGATGCGGTCTTACTTCACTCGTACTTCCTTTCGCCGAATATCTTGGTGCCTATCCTTACGATGTTGGCACCTTCCCCGGGGGCAATCTGGTAGGAGCTGGTCATTCCCATCGACAGGTATTTCATCTCAATATTGGGTATGTTTGATTCTTTCATTCGCTCGAATAAATTTTTCATGGCCACAAAGTAGGGTCGGGAGTCTTCCGGATTTCCGGAGAGCGGTCCCATAGTCATCAGCCCCATTACCTTGATATTGCGCAGTGGTGAGATATCCCTTAGCAGTTGTTCGGTGCCTTCCGGGAGCACACCCGATTTCTGCGGTTCTTTGCCGATATTCACCTCAACCAGTACTGGCATAACCTTGCCTATTTGGGCACAGCGCTGGTCAATCTCTTTCGCGATTTCACCGGAATCCATGGTCTCAATCATATCGAAAATCCGGACCGCTTTTTTCACCTTGTTACGCTGCAGATGGCCGATAAAGTGCCATTTTGCTCGGTTGCCGACGATAGCATAAGCCTTTTCTGCATCCTGAACGTAGTTCTCGCCGATTATCTGCACGCCGGCATTAACTGCCTCCAGGATTTCCTCAGGGGTTCTGGTCTTGGCTGCGGCTACTAGCTGCACACCCTCCGGCAATTCGCTTAATATTTGCTGCGCGTTCTGCCTGATTGACATAACGATATCAATTCCAGACGTTCTCCGCCCTCTGCCTTTTTCGCGACAGGATTTATCATTGACCTTCGATGATTGCCTCTTCTATAGCCTTCTGGCGCTCTTCGTAGTATTCATTTAATCCTTCGCTGTATTCCTGGTAGGCATCGGTTAGCTGTTGGTTGTATGCTTCAATAACCTTTCGCTGGTACTCCTGCTGCTGTTCCCGGTATTCTTTTAATGCCTGGTTGTATTCCTGATAGGCTTTTAACTGTTCTTCAGAGACTTGCTGCTGGCTCCCCCAACCCAGGTACTCGCAGCCAGAAAGAGGAACTGCCGCCAACAAGAATACGATTAATAAAACCCCCTGCCACCGTTTCATTTTACCTCCTTATGTAACTCCTACTTGCTTATATTATAGGCTATTTTACATCACTGTGTCGGCGGTCTCAATCCGAATTTCATTTGGAAATCACTTAATTTTGACGGCGAAAAACGGGCAGGATAACACGTCCGATTTCTTGAGCCAGCAAGCTCAAAATGCTATAGTATTACCTAACAGCTGTCCTCGCCTCGAGGGGAGGCTGCATTCATACCGCAATCCGGGGAAGTGCCGGAACTGGCAGACGGGCCAGACTTAGGATCTGGTGTCGCAAGACGTGGGGGTTCGAGTCCCCCCT
>CAYFVI010000020.1:0-2560 GCA_964346525.1 uncultured Dehalococcoidaceae bacterium | reverse complement strand
CGCCGGACAGAACTGGCTGCACGGGGTCTTGAACAGGCCGGGGCAGCTTTGCGCATGCCGACATAAGCGGCAGTCCACGCATTCGTCCTGGTCGATGACGGCGTGGTTATCCTGGATGGTGATAGCCTCCATCGGGCAGTAGGGTATACACGCCTCGCAGGCAACGCAAACCTCAGGGTCGACTCTCATTGCCATTTCTCATTCACCTTATCTACATTTATAAAGCGACCGAGTTGAGCAAAACCTTTGGTCGCTTATTTTTGATTAGCAGATGGTGGTACCACCGTCAGCGAAGAGCACATGACCGGTAACAAAATCAGAGGCATCCGAAGCGAGGAACAGGGCGGCGCTGACGCAGTCCTGCGGAGCACCAGCGCGTCCCCTGGGTATTGCCTTCACTATTTCGGCCAGCTCATCAGGGTGTTCTTCGAAGTGCTTCCGGTTGAACTCCGTAATGATTGTGCCTGGGGCTATGGCGTTGACGGTGATATTGTGCTTTCCCCACTCATAGGCAAAGACACGGGTCAGATTGGAGACCCCGGCCTTTGATATAGCATACACTGACCGATTGGAGGCCATTTTCTGAGAACGGACGGAGGAGATATTGATAATCCTCCCTCTTTTGTTCCGTACCATCTCCCTGCCGATGAGCTGACAGCAGAAGAACATCCCTTTCAGATTGGTATTTATCACGCTGTCCCAGTCCTCTTCGGTGATTTCCTCCACCGGCTTTCTCACCATGAGACCAGCGTTATTGACCAGAATGTCTATTCTGCCGAACTCGTTGATTACCTTTGAAATTAGTGATTGTATTGAGTCCATCTTGGTGACATCGGTCGGTATAGCCAGGGCATTGAGCGCCTCTCGTCGCAAAGCTTCCGCGGCCTTTTCCCCTTCGGCAGACCTTCGGTTGGCGATGACGACAGTGGCTCCCGCGCTGGCAAAACCTCTGGCGATGGCGAAGCCGATGCCCCGGTTCCCGCCGGTAACGATGGCTACTTTATTCGATAGGTCGAATATATTCATCTTCACATCGCCTCCACTGCTCACTGCTTGGCCGGACAAAGTCATCGGTTCTGAGATATTGCCCGATGGCTAGCTCCCGATTTGTTTGTATTATACCTGTCCCAGTATCTCCTCTATCTGCTCATCGGTTAGACTCTCGTATTTGTCCCTCTCCAGCAGTTCATTCAGGTATTTTTTCGTCCATACATCATAACTGATGTCCCCGTCCTCAGGAAGAAATCCTGAGAATTGAAAAGTAGCGGGCCGAATCACCACATCAGGGTTATATGCCCAGCCAAAGTCCCATACTTCCTCCGGGTATGCGGTGAGAAAGACTATTTTACCCTGATACTCGCCTCCGGCTCCGATATAAACACAGGGGATGACATGATCCATTTTCCAGCCGATATCCTTCAAAACATCAATGGTGAGCGTCTTCAAAATCCAGGGGTCGAAGTTTATCTCAAGGTTGGCATGAACGTGGGTGTAGCGGCCGGACTCAATGAAGCTGAGGGTCTTTTTCCAGTGGGCTGAATCGAAATATTTGAGTATTTCTCGTTCTTCCCTGGGGCCGACGCATTTGAAATCGAACTGCTGGTAGTAGCTATCCATGTACTTCTTGCCCCAGCCGATTAGGTCCTTCCCCGATTCGCCATGGCCGGGCTCGGCCGGTTCCAAGACTACTTCGGGATTATAGTGCCAGTACATGTCAATGGCGGGAATGTACAGGCTCCTTTCCGCGTTATGGGGGTGGATGCTGTGCAGCCCGGCTACTTCCGGCTTGGGAGATGTCAAATCAATTCTCCTGTCCAGGGCCATTCCCTTCCGCTCAAAATACCTCTCCATCAACCGGCACACGGACTCCGCCTCAATCCTGTTCTCCCAGTACATATGAATGTGGTATATCTCCTCTTCTGTCTGCGTTAGCATTCGCATTAACTCTTGCCACTGGCCTGATTTAAAATAACTGACTACCCCTTGGCTGATTTCATTCTGGCTCATAATCCGCTCCTCACTGTATACTCAAGGCTTTTTGGTACATCGGCCGATAAGCAGTTTTTATCGCCCCGGAAGGACTCCCAAATGCGTCATTCTAGCACGAGTAAGTGTTGAAGTAAAGAACACGTCAGGTTGTGCCATATAAGGAATGTTTTATAATAATGGGGGTAGTTTAACTGTTAAATAGAGATTTTCGCTGAGCTATAATCCGGCCTGGCAATGAGAGGGATTTTGCTCCGGCATGGTGCTGGGATTGTAATTGCCGGGAGGAACAGGCTAATATTATAGAGAAAAACCTGGGGGTTGGGCTACAGCCATTCAATTGGTACTCAGACAGTGAAATTCAGGTCGGTAAAAGGAGTTGCGGAAGAATGAAAATGAGCAAATGGCAGGAACTGGAAGGCAAATACTTCATGCATACCGTTAACCGCGTGCCGGTGACGCTGGTTAAAGGGGAAGGGGCAAGGGTATGGGACGATAACGGACGCGAGTACTTGGATTTTGTCGCCGGATGGGCGGTCAACAGCCTGGGCCACTGTCATCCCGTGGTTGCCGG
>CAYFVI010000019.1:0-3207 GCA_964346525.1 uncultured Dehalococcoidaceae bacterium | reverse complement strand
AACCTGTGCGAGCTGGCCCGTGCCATGGGGCTTTCTGTAAGCCAGGTTTATCGTGTTCGTGAGGGAAAACGCCATATAAACCAGAAATTCATTGTCGGGGCCAAGAAGGCGTTTCCCGGTTACGGACTCGATGACCTTTTTTATCTCGAGCAGGAAAGGTCTGGAGGCTTTTCCGTGCGGACAAGTGTCCCGGAACCTTATCGCATAGTTGGCTGATGAGAAAAGGCTGAAAAAAAATTGATATAGGGATAAAGCGGAAAACAGTAATTAAATTAAAAAAGGATGGTGGTAAAGAGCAGCTGGTGGTCTTTCAAATGATTTCTGGTTTAATATCCGGCGTAATTCGGTATCTCTTTGGCTCCACAAAGAAAACGTGGTCCGGAGTAGGGAAAACTGATAAAGACAAGCTTCTGTTGGCACCGGCAGCAATTGAAGGGCGAAACACTAAAATGAACTAACGGACATTGGGATTGAACGTAAAGCAACTGACTCCATCGATTCTTTTGCTGATTAACCCCGATTCTAGAGCCCGCTCTCTTCTGGTTCTACCTTGCGCAGAGTTTCCCTTACTTCGGGGTGGTCGATATACAGTGTCCCGTTGAGATGGTCAATCTCATGTTCCAGCGCCTGGGCTAAAAGGCCTTCCGCTTTTATTCGCATTTCTTTGTCATTCTGGTCGCGACCTTTCACGGTTACGGATTCCGCACGTGTGATCTGTCCAAAGTAACCGGGAACGCTGAGGCAACCCTCCGCAATGACCCGTTCCCCCCTCCGCCGCACTATCTCTGGGTTGACCAAAACGATGTCTTCTTCCTCCGGCATTCCGATGACGATAACGCGCAGTGGGACACCCACCTGCGGCGCTGCCAGCCCGACCCGGCCCGGCTCGGCATGCAGCGTCTCCCGCATATCCCTTATCAGCTTTTTAATTGAGCCGTCAACGGTGTGGACTTTCTTGGCTTTCTGTTTCAGCACTGAATCGGGAAGAGTACGAATGGGCAGGACTGCCATCTCGCTTCCTCGGATGATAAAATCGATTACAGTTTACTAGAGCAGGCTGGCGGGGTCAATGTCAATAGCCCATCCCTGCGGGAAAGTTATTTGAGAGAGGAAAGAAGATAGTTCGTTGCCGCGGAGTATTATCTGCCAGCGGTAGCGACCTCTGAGCCGGTGGATGAAGGCCGGGGCGGGGCCGATGAAGCTGATATCGCTTATGCCTCTGGCGTCTTTTTCTAGCGTTAACGTGTTTTTCATTTTTTCCGCCTCTCGCTGGCAGGCGGCGTCATTGGTGTGGCTGTAGGTCAGGAGCGCCAGCCGGTAGAATGGCGGGTTACGCAGCTGACGCCGGTAGTCGATTTCCTTTTCGTAGAAAGCGAGGTAATCATGGTTTGACGCTGCCTGTATGGCATAATGTTCCGGCGCGAAGGTCTGAATGATTACCTGCCCCCCCAGAGGCCCTCGACCGGCTCTGCCGGCCACCTGACTGAGCAGCTGGAAAGTCCGCTCACCAGCCCGAAAATCGGGCAGGTTCAGGCTCGTGTCCGCGCTCACCACGCCCACCAGCGTTACCCGGGGCAGGTCCAGCCCTTTGGCCACCATCTGCGTGCCGATGAGAATATCCGCTTTGTGGTCGCGGAACTGGCGCAGTATCCTCTCGTGCGCCTCTTTGCTGCGGGTCATATCGCTGTCCCAGCGGAGCAGCCTTGCCCGGGGCATGGCATAACTGACCTCCTGCTCCAGCTTTTGTGTGCCCAGTCCCAGATATTTCATCTGGCGGCTGAAACAATGGGGGCAGCGGTCGGGTACCGCGGTCTTGTAGTTGCACTGATGGCAGATCAGCACATCCTCGGTGAAGTGGTGGGTGAGGGGCACTTCACAGCGACGGCAGCGCAGCACGAAACCGCAGCGCCGGCACTGGATGAATGTGGCGCCGCCCCGGCGGTTTAGAAACAAAATCACCTGCTCCCCGCCGTTTACAGCCTGGGCCAGCGCTTGGGAAAGGGCGCGACTGAAAACGTTGCGGTTACCGGCTTTCAGTTCCTCCCTCATGTCCACGACATCAACCCGCGGCAGCGGCGCGCTCTCCACCGGAACCACTCGTTCCGGGAGCTGGAGAAGTTCGTGGGTTCCCTGCCGGGCGCGGAAATAGGTGCCGACATCGGGAGTGGCGCTGCCCAAGATTACTGTTGCCCCTGTCAGCTCGGCCAGTTTTAGGGCCACATCGCGGGCGTGGTAGCGGGGTGGATTATCCTGCTTGTAGGTCCACTCATGTTCCTCGTCGACTACAATAAGCCCGAGGTCGGGCTGGGGGGCAAAGAGCGCACTTCTGGGGCCGATGACGACGTCGAATTCGCTGTCCCTTATCCTGCGCCATTCGTCGTACTGCTCGCCCGGCGAGAGCTTGCTGTGCAGGACGGCGACCCGGTGCGGGAAGCGGGAGATGAATCTCTCTATGGTCTGCGGGGTGAGGGCGATTTCCGGCACCAGGACAATGCCCCGCCGGCCCATGGCCACCGTCTCGGCGAGCGCCCGCAGGTATATCTCGGTCTTGCCGCTGCCGGTAATGCCGTGGAGCAGGAAAACTCTGGAGCGTCCTCCATCGCCATGCATCGCTTCGCGGACGCGGGAGAAGGCGGCTTCCTGGGCGTGGGTCAGCTGTGGTGGCGACGCTGGCACAATATCCTGATAGGAAATCGGCTCCCGTCTGACTTCAACCGACTCGAAAACAATAATACCCTGGTGAACCAGCGCATCAGCTATCGATTTATCCACGCCCAGCTTCTGCCTCGCTTCCGCCCAGCGAACTGGCTCAGTCAGCTCGCTCAGAAAATCGATAATACTCGCTTGCTTGAAGGCCCTTTTCTTTTTTAATTCTGCGGAGTCCTCCCGGGCCGCGCTTAATGGCACGTTAAGGCGCAGGTAGGGCACCGTCTTGGGTCGTATCTTAATCGACTCAAGTTCATAGCTTCTGATTGCGAATCCCTTTCTTGCCAACTGCGAAACGATGGTCCCGGCCTTCTTTTCGCCGAGCTTCTTGTCCAGCTCTCTGAGGCTCACCCTTTCCTGATTTTGTAAAAGTGCGAAAACTTGGTGTTGCGGTGGGGTGAGTGAAGACAGTTCCTGTTCATTAGCACCTGGCACTGCCGAGACGAAGGTCAGCGTTTTCCTTTCAAATCCCGGCGGCAGCATGAGGGCCACGGCATCGAA
>CAYFVI010000018.1:0-2841 GCA_964346525.1 uncultured Dehalococcoidaceae bacterium | reverse complement strand
ACGGTCTTGTTGTGATAAGCTCCCCTTCCAGCGGCCTCATACAGGCCCTGGATGCTGGCCGGATAAATGCCCTGTGACTTCGCCAGTTGCCGAATCTGCCACCGGTTTTCCTCTTTGACCTGCTCATCATCGCCGAAAACCGCCTGCGCCACCAGATTATCAATTCTATCACCGGTTATTGAAGTGCTCATCTTTACCCCCTCACTCTTGATATCGGAATATAGTCCGGCGCCCGCTATACCTCTCTACATCGTATTGTTTATTGACATCCACATAACTTGTCTTGCCGATTACCTTTTCTATCGAGCAGGAGGTAACCTCGCCGTTTCGGTAACATACCATCCTGCCGAAATCACCGGTCACGACCAAATCAACCGCCGCAATGCCGAAATACCGTCCCATCCTCCGGTCATAGGCACAGGGAGCACCACCGCGCTGCAGATGACTCAGGACGATGCTCCGCGTCTCAACGCCGGTGCCATTACTGATTTCCCTGGCCAGAAATTCACCTATACCGCCCAGCATTTTATGTCCGAAAGCGTCCACGCCGTCCTTTCGGACAAATTCTGAGCCGCCAGCGGGCTTGGCTCCCTCGGCAACGAGCACGATTTCATATCTCATCCCCTCTTTTCTCCCCTCGATAAGCAGCTCATTCACCCTTTCCATGGAAAAATCACACTCCGGAATGAGTATGAGATAGGCACCGCAGGACTCCCCACCCTCCAGGGCCAGCCAGCCGGTATGCCTTCCCATCGTCTCCACCACAAATATCCTGCGGTGGGAACCGGCCGTGGTTCTCAGCCGGTCAACTTCCTCCGTAATCACATTCAAAGCGGTTTCAAAACCGAGAGTGTAATCCGTTTCCACCAGGTCTTTATCAATGGTCTTGGGAATGCCCACCACGTTGACACCTTTCTGTGCCAGCTTCCAAGCCACGCCGAGCGTATCGTCCCCACCGATAGTAATCAGCGCATTCAGGCCCAGCTTTTCAATGTTGTCCAGCACCAGCTTCGAGCGGTCGTCCTTGGGATTGTAGGGATTGGTCCGGGAAGTCCCCAGCATGGTGCCGCCATATCTGTCCCAGGTCCTTACTTTCTGCTCGTCCAGAGGACTGATATAGTCCCCCATTTTCAGGTTGGCATCTGCCTCAAACATGAGGCCGCTCCAGCCATTCCTGATGCCGAGCACCTCGTACCGGACTCCCCTTTCCGATTCCAGCCGCCTATCATAAGCGGTCTTGACCGCCCACTTGATCGCCGGATTGAGGCCAGCGCAGTCGCCACCGCCGGTCAGGATGCCGATTCTCTCCGTTATCATGGTAATAGCTTATAAATTCCCTCTCCATATTGTCAACTAGCACGGCTATCGCGGCAACGTTGACAGGAAAAAGACCGAGAACTAAAATACTCACCAGCCGAAATGAGGAGGAGAACAATGAAAGAGGAAATCTTCGAGGCCGCATTGGCTGATGAAGCCAAGCTAAAAGAGGTGAGAGGTGAAACCCAGCTGAGGCATGCCTACGGTGCGGTAGAACCCGGCAAGTCGCGCATCAGCGCCCCCAAGTTCGATACGGACAGGGTATGGAAACTGATGGAAGGGGCAATTGATTTTCACGTTCACAGCGGACCGGATGCCTATATGCCAACGCCGTTTGATGAAATCGAGCTGGCCAAGGACGCCTGCCGCGTTGGCATGAAAGCCGTAGTGTTCAAGTGCCACTCCATGTCCAGCGCACGTTCCACCTATCTGGTGCAGAAGGTGGTTAATGAGTGGGCAAAAGAGAATAACCGCAAAAGTATTGATATCTTCGGCGGCGTGGTGCTGAACTACTGCGTCGGCGGGTTAAATCCCGAGGCGGTGAATGTCTGCCACCGGGTGGGCGGCAGGTTTGTCTGGCTGCCCAACCTCGATGCCTCGTTCCACCGCAGGGTTATGGGCATGGAGGGCGGCATTGAGGTGCTCGATGAAAAAGACAATATCGTTCCGCCGCTGAAAGAGATATTCGCCATGATAGCCGAAGTTGACATGATACTGGCCATGGGGCATCAGAGCACCAAAGAAAGGTTTATCCTCATTGACGAAGCCAAGAAATTCGGCATCAAGCGAATCGAGGTGATACACCCCAACCAGGTTACGTGCAAGATGACCGTGGAGCAGATGAAGATATGCGCCGATAAGGGAGCCTATATCGGCTACTACAGCAGCAATTTTCGCCCCTTGCAGTGGTCGTGGGATGAATTCATGCAGCTGCACAAGACCGTCGGGCCGGACCGCATCATTGCCGCCACCGACACCGGCATCTTCATGTCCCCGTCGCCGGTTGAGGCCATGCGACTCTACATCACCGGCATGCTGGCGCGCGATGTGCCGGAAAAAGACGTGGAGAAGATGATAAAGGCCAACCCGGGCGCTCTCCTGTACGGCTAGTCGTGGATTGAAAATATAACGCAAGGAGCACCGAATGAAGATAACCAAGGTTGAAGCCATTGAACTGCGCCTGCCGGAAAAAGAAGTCCACGAAGCCAGATATACATCGGCGCAGGATGCGGTGGTGGACGGCCAGGTTGCGGTGCCGGAGGGGCCCGGTCTGGGCATTGACCTGGACGCAGATGTCATAGAGAGATATCGGGTAGATTAATGATAAAGATAAGGCTATAGCTCAACGTTAGTGCCTATGCCCGCCTGAACTGCTCTGTCGTAGACCAGTTTGGCGGCGGCGGCGTCCTGTATGGCCAGCCCATTGTACTTGAACAGGGTTATCTCCCGGCTATCGGTCCGACCCGGCTTCTTCCCGGTGATAACCTCGCCGATTTCGGCATACAGATGTGATTTATCGATTGC
>CAYFVI010000017.1:0-15717 GCA_964346525.1 uncultured Dehalococcoidaceae bacterium | reverse complement strand
CAATATTCTGGCCGAGATCCGAGGCAGGGACAAGAAACCCTATCGTTATTCCAAGCCACCTGAAATGGTCTCTCTGGGCGCTTCCAAAGCTATGTTCCGTTTTCACGGCCTGCAGCTATATGGTTTTCTGGCACGTTTAATCTGGGTCGGGGCTTATTCATTACTGGTTACGGGCACATACAACCGCATCAGGATCGTCATGGACTGGCTGTTATCCATCGTATTTGGCCGGGACACGACCTTGGTTAAATTGGAGAAATAGCAATATCTCAGAATAATATTTGGAATTTGTAAATCTGATACGCGCTGACGTAAAATCGATATAGTCAGCCCGAATCACCGCGCGGTCGCCGGATAATATTGTGCAGAGCCTGGAGATTTTTAGCCCCATCTGGATTTTTGCCCTGTGTGCTGTTTTATTTGCCGCTTTTATCCGAGGTCTGGCCGGATTCGGCTTTGCACTGATTCTGGCGCCGGTTCTGCTCCTGATCTTAAATCCAGTCGCTGTGGTGGTTATCAATTTGTTTCTCAGCTTGTTCAGCAATATCGTGGTCGTGATTCATTCCTTTGCCAGGATTGATTTTAAGCGAATTCTCCCCATGGCGCTGAGCAGCCTGCTGGGCATTCCTCTGGGTGTCTGGATTATCAGTGTGGTGGCGACGTCTATTCTGAAAATATTCATCGGCGCGGTCATCGTTTGCTTTGCCGTGCTGGTGGCCTCCGGTTTCCGCAAAACCTTTGCCGGCGAAAGAATGCCCTACGGCATAGCCGGCTTCTTCAGTGGCTTACTATCGAGCTCAACCAGCCTTGGCGGCCCACCGGTTGTCCTCCTCATGCACAGCCAGAACTGGCCCAAGGAGATAATTCATCCCAGTCTTGCCGGTTATTTTCTTTTTCTCGGCAGCTGCTCCCTGGGGGCACTTTCGTTATCCGGCCAGGTAAAAGCTGAAACAGTTGTCACCGCGGCGTCGCTGGCGCCGGCCCTGTTAATTGGCACCGCCTTGGGAGTGATAGCGTTTCACCGGGTGAATGCCCGCTTCTTCAGAGGCTTGTCCGTAGCTATCGTCATCTGTGCCGGGTTACTGGGTATTACCTCAGGCCTGGGCCTTTTTCCATAGCCCCAGAAATACGAACACTAATCGTATATCTTGCCGTCCCGGAAGTGCGCCCAACCGGTCTCGAACCAGACCTTCCCATGAGGAATAGGTCTTCTGGGCACCCATTTATGCTGGACTTCATCACCCGGTGGAGCCGCAGTCTCCAATACACGTTCTCGAAACTCGATATTCTCCGGCAGCATTGACCACTCTCTGTCCAGTTTTCTATGTATTGGGGCGCCTTTTTCATCCAGCACAATGGAAGAGCCCCGACTGCCCACACCGTTCTGTATCTCAAAAATGATGGACTCCAGATACACCGCATGGGCAAAGCACAGATGGCGGTTGCGAAGCGCCTCGACTTTTTCCCCGGGGGAACCGAATGCACAGCCTGATGCTTCTAAATGACGCCACTGTGCCCATGCCTCGCTCACTGCTTTGGAGAGCGCCACCGAAGAACGGATATGGGCGCCGGCCCGAGTCATACGTTCCTGGAACTCTCTCCGTTCCTCCTGCCAAGAACGTTTAGCCTCGGTACATCTCTCAATCCAATCCCCGATATAATTCACGGTGTTTTTAACGGAGTTTTTCACACTGGATTCTGCCACCGTCCAGTCGCCGTAACGGTGGGCAATATACTCGGCAACTCGAAATCCAGCTACTTGCCCGGAGTTCAGCGCCGAGCCACCCGGGCGGTAGATGCCATGCGAGCCGTTGACTTCACCGATTGGGAAGAGGTGTTTGATATTGGTTGATTCCCACCAGATGTTACCCGCCAGGCCGCCGTTGTTGTGCTGTGCGCACACGGCAATTTCCAGCGGTTCTTGGGTGATGTCAATACCGTGGCTCTGGAATAGTTTAATCGCCTCCGGGTTCATCTGGCGCAAACGGTCGATTGGCGTGTCCAGCAAGGCATTCGACTTAAGCAGATATTCATGAGCCTCTTTACTTAAGCTGGCCAAAGAATAACCTTTGGGGTTATGCTGGTAATCGAGAAACACGCGCCGTCCTTTAATGACGGTCTCGATATACACCAGAATGTCAATCAGAGAAGAGCCGCCAATCACCCTCTTTGCGTCAAAAGGCCACTCATAACCTTTCAGGAAGATAAGGGAACACATCTCGCCGGAAGAAGCAAAATAATCACCCATAAACTCGCGTTCTTCGCTCCGGCCATTGGCACCGGTGCTTATGAACCGGGGTATGGACTGCATATAGGTTCCGGATACATTCCAGCGGAATCTGGTCGATGCCAGGCCGTATTGTGATTCGGGCAGGTTCTGTGCCTTTGCCCCCGCCATCAGCGCCAAGCCTATTGCCCCGGTATGCACTTCTGGATAGACGCTGGTCTTATAAAGGCCGCCAGGACCACCTACGGCAAAGATGATATTTTCCGCTCCGTACGCAGCCAGGCTGCCGTCCTGCTTCATAACGATGGCGCCGTCAGCACGTTTGCGGTCGCCCTCCCCGCTGGTCAACAGCTGAATGACATTTTCCCCTTCGCGTATCGGTATACCCAGCTCTTGAACACGCTTCAGGAGCGCAAGGCACATCTCACGTGAGGTATACGGCCCAATCGAAGTCGCCCGGGGGCGTGGGTCGTTGTCAGTCTGGTAGCCGAAGACCTGTCCAAATCTATCACGGGGAAAGGGCATACCCAGATTGACCAGGTGCATGAAAGCACGTACGGACTGGCTGGCTTCGACCAGTGCGATATCGCCATGCATACCGCCTCCGGCGTAATATATCTCGGCCATAGCTAACGGAGAATCAGCGTCGCCACCGCTTAAGCCCAGCTTATAGTAAGTCTGCTTGTCGCTGCCGGTGTTTATGGATGTGCCCATCTGCAGGCCTTCCGTGATGATGAGAACATCTTCTATCCCGTTGACACGCAGTTGCACCGCGGCGTTCAAGGCGGCAGCGCCACTGCCGATGACGAGGGTATGAACCCAGGTCAGGGGAACAGAAACGCCAGAAATAACTAAGGTATCTTCACGCATAATTTAGAAGCTCTTAATAAATTGCTATGTCCACCAGGCAGAGACTTACTATAGCCTGTGCACCGTAAGCCCACCATCGACCATGATAACCTGGCCGGTGGAGTATACAAGGTCGCCTCGCACCAGCATGGCCACTGCCCGGCCAATATCCTCGGGCAAGCCCCAGCGGGGCTGAATTACTGCTCCTCCAGCAATCAGCCTATCATACTTGTTTTTCACACCGGCCGTCATATCCGTCATCACGATGCCGGGGCGCACTTCATAGACCGGAATACCAAATTCCCCCAGACGTGCCGCCCATAATCTGGTGGCCATACTGAGTCCCGCCTTTGAGATACAGTACTCGCCGCGACTGGGCGAAGCAACGGTCGCCGAAATGGATGAGATATTGATAACGCAACCCTCATAGTTTGAGTCGGCTTGCTTCTGCTTTATCATCCATCTGGCGACAGCCTGCGTCAGAAAATAGGGTCCTTTCAGGTTTACATCCATTACACGGTCGTAACTTTCTTCCGTAGCTTCCAGAATATCAGCACGATTCTCCGGTGCCATACCGGCATTGTTCACCAGCACGTTCAGACCGCCAAAATGCCCCTCGATTTTTTCAATAAGATGGGAACGGTCGTCCCGGCAGGCAATGTCCGCCTGAATGTATAGCACTTCTACACCAGCTTTGCGCAGCGCCGACAGGGCATCGCGAACCTTCGTCTCCGGCCGCCGACCGCAAATAACTAGGTTATGTCCCTCGCCCACTAGGCACTTGGCAATTCCGAGGCCAATGCCCCGGCCTCCTCCGGTAACCAGTGACACCTTCGCCATCAGTTTCTCCCCGTCCTGTTTACTATTTATGTTAACGAACATATTATCTTACCATCAAACACATCTAATTCAAATAGGATTATTTATTTTGGTTAACAACTTGACAAAATACTAGTGCCCGTATATAATCGGTCTATTCTTCATCGTGATATAATATATTATATATTTTATCAAACGTTTTTATTTATATGTCAATTCAAGTGAACCGTCTAGGGCAGGACATCGCTGAACACCGCACCATGCGACAGATAGTGGTAGAAAAGGTGCGCCAAGCCATTACTCAGGGGCATCTGACCCCTGGTCAGAAATTGGTCTATTCCGACCTAGCCAAGGAAATAAACGTTAGCGTTACGCCCGTCCGGGAGGCCATGAAAACCCTGGAAGCTCTGGGCCTCGTCACCATACGTCCTTACCGGACTGCCTATGTCTCATATCTAACGGCTGATGAAATCCATCAGATATATGCGTTACGGAAAATGCTGGAAGGTCTAGCCACCAAGTTGGCGGCAGAATATATCACCCAGGAGGAGCTTATACATTTGCATCGGGTTCATGAGGCAAGGAACGGGGAAATCAAAGTTCTGAACAGCAACGCCGATGATGCGGTCAGGTCAAACAGTATCGTTTCCCTGCAACGACTTCACGACGAATTCCACATGAGCCTCTATGCAGCCTCCGATAACAAATATCTCTCTTATCTCATCGGGCTGCTCAGGAGCCAGCTCAGTACCTATTTTCCGGTTATCGACAGATATGCCGTCAGCCGGGTTAACGAAGCGCAGCGACAACATTTCGAAATTCTAAACGCCTGTGAGGAAAGAAAGCCGGAGCTGGCGGAAAGCCTTATGCAGGAGCACCTAGGTCAGACCGTCCCGGTGCTTCTTGAACACATAAAGAGAAGCTCTCCCCAAAGCGAGCGCAAGGTTAACGCTATAGAGGACTCTATGCTCCCTGAAAATACTGGACACCCCGTCCGTAATATGGAAAAACCACGTCCATCGGGAGCCGAATAGATATTTAATTTTTTGAAAAAACCTTAGCTATCTGCATGATAAAAATACATAAAGGGGGTGATGGCTTTCGACCGAAAAAATGAGCAGACAAGCTGATTCCAGAATATTTTGGGAGGAAAAAATGAGCAAAAGAAAAATACTAGCTTTGGTGCTGGTAGTGTCATTGCTGAGCGGATTGGTAGCAATTGGCTGTGCCCCTGAAGCTCCGGCTCCTGCACCGGCACCCGCTCCGGCGCCTGCTCCTGCACCGACGCCAACCCCGGCTCCCTCTACCGAGAAAGTGGAATGGGTTCACAACTTAATGGGCGGCATCCAACCTACAGCCGATGCCTATGCCTTTCATCCCGGCGGTTTTCTAGAGAGATATGTGTGGGAAAAGAGCGGCGGCCGCTTTAAAATTACGGTTAGAGAACAAATGGTGCCAGAGGAGCAGGAATATGATTTATTAGCCTCAGGTGACGTCCAGATGTCAGACTTCCCGGCCTCCGATATCAGTGGCACCTGGCCAATTCTGGACTGGGAGTCTCTGCCCTTCCGCTTCAATAACCTGCAGGAAGTGCACGCCGCCTCGAAAGACCCGGAGGTGGACAAGCTTGTGAAGCAGCTGTGGCTGGAACAAGCCGGCCTTGTGTATCTGGGCAACGTACCTTCCGGCACCATGAAGTTTATCTACTCCAAAAAGCCGCTATTAAACGTTTCCGATTTCGAAGGGCTGAAGATAAGAACCAGAGGTGCCACCGCGACTAATACAATGAACTTGATGGGTGCATCACCAATATCCATTCCGGGGACGGAAATAGCGGATGCTCTCTTCCGCGGTCTTGTCGATTCGGTCATTACCACGCTGGACTACGGCCTGGAGCAGGGGCTTCAGGATGTGGCGACGCATATCACCGTCTGGAACATCCAGCCTAACCTGGGCGGAGGTGTATACGCGAATGCCGAGGCTTTCAATGCGCTGCCAGACGACCTGAAGCTTATACTGCTGGAGGCTGGTAGTTTGGCCTCAGATATGGTGTTCTATGCGGTCGTTCCAGAAGAACTGGCATTCGAGGTCTGGGTAGCTACTACTCCCCTGCAAATTGTGCATCCAGACAAGGCGGAGGTAGACAAGGCCAGAGAGATGGTCAAACCGGCGATTGATGACTGGCTGGAGCTTGTCGGTCCGGACGGACAGACAATCCTCGACCTTACCGCAAAGTACATACAATAAGAACAGGGTTGTGATAATCGCTGACGGGATGCATGATGCTGATTCAGTACAGATGACCCGTTATGCATCCCGTCGATAAACACGGTCAGAATCATCGGGGGCAAACGCATAAATGTGAGGTAACAGGTAAAGGTGAGAAAGCTGCTTAATTCCTTCTTAAACATTATGGACAAAATCGTTGTTATCGGCGGCAATACGGGTGCGGCTCTGGTGATTATAATCCTGTTTCTGACCATGTACGAGATAACTCTGCGCTACGTATTCAATAACGCTCCCATGATAGCCGATGAAATAACCGCCTATATGCTGGTGGCGGTAGTGGCTCTGGGCCTGTCCTACCGCTGGCGTGAAGGGGGACACGTAAAAGTTGAAGCTTTAACCAGTCGCCTATCAGCGAAAGCGCAGTACTGGCTAAGGTTATTCACTCTGAGCGCCGCGTTATTCTTTTCCATCATGGTCACCATAGGGTCGTTTACCTTTGTAGGGCGAACCATGCAGTATGGCTCGATTTCCAACACCTGGCTGCGGGTGCCGGTGATATGGCCCCAGCTGTTTATACCGTTCGGCTTCATCTTGCTTTCCATATATATACTGTGCGATATAAGCCGTCACCTGGCAAAGCGCGGTGAATCCCGGGCTGCTGATTGGAGGCAGATGGATGAGTGAAGCAGGAATGGGGCTGGGCGTTCAGGCCGCCATAATCATTGGGCTTATGTTGTTATTTCTGGCACTGGGCACAGAGATATTTGCCGCCATTGGTGCCGGGGCGCTCGTTGGTTTGCTGCTGTTTTTACATCAGGGTCCCGAGCATTTTGCTCTATCGATGTGGAACTGGGTAAATAGTTTCACCCTGACCGCAGTGCCGCTTTTCATTTTCATGGGGGCAATGCTGGCCAGAAGCGGCTTGATACGAATGCTTTTCCGGGGAGCTGACAAAATCATCAGCTTTTTACCCGGAGGAATGGCAGCCTCTAGCCTTGTGGCCAGCGGCATCTTCGGCGCTATATCCGGCTCCAGCATAGCTTCAACAGCCGCCTTCGGCACTTCGGTGCTGCCGGAAATGGAAAGGCTTGGCTACAAGCCCAGAATGGCCATAGGCAGCGTGGTGATGGGGGGCACGCTCAGCGTGCTGATTCCGCCCAGCGTAATCCTCATCGGCTATGGCGCTTACATGGGGCTATCCATCCCCCGCCTTTTTGCCGCCGGTCTGATACCGGGAATAATCCTGATGCTACTCTACCTTGTTACCGTTATCATCATGGCCAAGGTTAGACCAGATCTGTGTCCAGCAAGACTGAAATACAGTTTTAAAGAGAAGCTTACCGGCTTTCTGGACATCGGCCCGGCCGTTTTCATTCTGGTGGTAACACTGGGGTCAATTTTTGGCGGCATTATGACTCCCACCGAAGCCGCGGCACTGGGTGGCTTTCTCAGTATAGTTTTAGCCATGGCATTCCGGCAGTTAAGCCTGACCAACGTCAGGGAAAGCGCTCTCACTGCGGTTAAAACGGCGGCCATGATGATGCCTCTCATCTTCATCGTCAAAATTATGGGTTATGTCTTCAATTATCTGGGAACTACCGATGCCCTGGCGGTATTCATGGCTGGCCTGCCACTGGGTAAATATGGCATACTGAGCGTCATATTTCTTATCTATATCGCCCTCGGTTGCATTATGGAAGGTATCTCCATTATGCTGTTGAGCCTTGCCTTTGTCGCCCCCATTCTCGAAATGCTGGGCTTTAACTTCATTTGGTTCGGGGTCATCATGGTGGTGGTAAACGAGCTTGGTCTGGTGACTCCACCATTCGGCTTAAACCTTTTCGCTTTGCACGCCGTGGTTCCCAGATATTCTATATTTACTATAGCCTTGGCAGCAGTACCTTTTTACCCTGCGGTACTCATCCTGCTGACGCTGTGTGTGGTTTTTCCGGATATAGTTTTGTGGCTTCCGTTCCAGTTATATTGAACTGATGAGTTCTCTGAGCGGGCAGCAAATGGAACAGCCCTGTCGCTTAAAAATAAAAAAGCGGAGGAAATAGTAAGATGGCAGACCTGAGTGTTGAGTTTGCGGGTATCCGGCTAAAGAACCCGTTGATTGTGGGCGCTGGACCAAACACGCAGAATTTCCAGACATCTCTTGATTGCATCAAGGCTGGTTTTGGAGCTATCGTAGTTCGCAGCCTGCACCGGGTGCATCTAGACGAGCCTAAGGAGCCCTCAAGAGGGTTCTGGAACATCTACAGCGCCAATAAGAACTACAAAAAATCTCTTTATTCTTTTCAGTCAACCGGGGCGCCAGCACAGCGTATTCACTGCAATGTACCACTGGGGTTCGGGGGTGCTGCCCCAATGCCAACACTGGAGGAATACACCGAGGAAGTGTATAAGATAACGCGCGCGGCCAAGGACTATGACTGCCGGGTTATCGCCAGTACCGGGTGGTGTGGCGCCCGGCTATCCGATGAAGAAGTGTGGGCCGCCGAGGCCAAAGCCATGACCGAAGCTGGCGTGGATGCCATCGAACTGCACACCGGCCCCAGCCCAGCCACCGAACCCGGCCGCTATATCACCATTGACCCCCATAAATACCTGGAAATGCCAATTAAAGCTTCGAAGCAGGCTTCCAGCCTCCCCATTTTTCCCAAAATTCCGGCTGATTGCTGCGACATAGTGGGCGCGTCAGTTTTCGCCCAAAAGTCAGGAGCGGATGGTGTGGTGCCAGTGACCCGCTGGATATCAATTCCCGTTGACATTGAGAACGAAAAGAAACCGGTCTTGAGAGGGCCGGGTATTGGTGGCCCGTGGTCAGCCCCGATAATGACCGGCTTCATCTTCCGTATGCGTCACGCCGACCAGCCTATCAATTACATGGGCGGAGGACCGGTTGGGGGATTCCCCGATTCTCCTCCGGTGACGGTACCGATTATGGCCTCGGGAGGAGTGAGGTCAGGGGCCGATGTCATCGGCTACATCATGGCCGGTGCCGATGCTGCTCAAACATGCGTTCAGGTCATTTTGGAAGGGGTAGGCGCCGGGGGCCGCATCCTAAAAGAGATGAGCAGCTGGATGGACCGCAAGGGATACAAGAAGGTGAGCGACTTTCAGGGCATCCTGAAATTGATAGGGACGAAGGACGTCCGCAGCATCCCGCAGTGGCAGCCCATGGTAGACGATAATTTGTGTAATGGTTGCGAGATTTGTGTCATCTCATGCCACAACAATGCTATCAGCCTGGTTAACGACAAGGCTCGCGTCGATGACAGTTACTGCGAGGGGTGCCGCACCTGTTACTACGTCTGTCCCAGGGATGCCATCTCTCTTAAGGGTTAAAGTATGAGATTACCCTGCAAAGTCATTATAACTACGCTTGTGTCCTCGAATCTCCAATAAGCCAAATAAAAGGAAGGGGGGTCAAAAGAAAAATGAGACTGGTGACCTATGAACCGGCGCCAGGCTGTGATAGATTGGGCATTCTGGTTGCGGACAAGGTGGTTGACCTGGTTCTGGCTAGGGATGCCTGCGTGAAAGATACCAATGCCGATATATCTGCCCTGTCCTCAGACATGATGGCGTTTCTGAATGCTGGTGACACCGCCATAAGTGCGGCAAGCACCGTTGCCGGATGGTGCCAGCGCCAGCTGGAAAAGACCGGACAGGTCAAGACGGTTTCAGGCGATACCATATCCTGTGATTTAAAGAAAGTTCGGCTACGGGCACCGGTACTTCGGCCGCCGAAGATTTTATGTCTGGCACTCAACTATCAGGCACATGCCAGCGAGGGGGGCAACCCTGACTTGCCGCAAAAACCGTATATCTTTATCAAACCGGGCATAAGGCCGGTAGTTGGGCCCGATGATAAGGTAATCAAGGTTCCGGAGAGTGAAAATTTCATCTTCGAGGGTGAACTTGCCGTGGTAATCGGCAAGTGCTGCCGCCATGTTACCGCGGACAAAGCATACGATGTCATCGCCGGCTATACCATCGTTAACGATATGTCGGCCCGCGACCTCGGCAAAACCATCAGGCCCGGCATGTTCGACTGGTTCCAGGTCAAAGCTTTCGATAGTTCGCTGCCAATGGGCCCGTGCTTAACGACAAAAGATGAAATTGAAGACCCGCACAACCTGAGATTGATAGTGCGTGTCAATGGTCAGACGGCACAGGATGCCTCCACCAACGAGATGTTTCACAAAATTCCCGAAGTAATTGAGTTTATTACCCACTATATTACACTCGATCCCGGCGATATTATCGCTACCGGAACACCGGGTGGCTCCAAAGGCGCCCTTAAAGTCGGAGACAAAGTGGAGGTTGAGATAGAAAAAATCGGCGTCCTGACAAGCACAGTGTCTTAGGGAGCAGCTTAGTTCAAAACTCAACCGGAAAACAATTATATAGAGGAACTGATTGTGGCCGCAGACTGGCATGACTTAGTATCGCAACCAGAGTTCAAAGTAAGGGTGGAAAAAGATGTTTTCATCAAAATGCGCGACGGGACGCGCATCGCTGCCGATATCTACCGCCCTGACGCCGGGGGTAAGTTTCCCGCCTTGCTTTCCATGTCCTGTTATGGAAAGGATATCCAGAAGCTGCCCATACCCAGAGGCACCCCGATAGACTTCCGGGCCGGGAACGCCGGGGTTGAGGCCGGGAATTCCGAGTATTTTGTAACACGGGGCTATGTTCACATTATTGCCGACTCCCGGGGGACTGGCTATTCAGAAGGCAGATACGGGTATATGTCAATGAAGGAGCAGGAAGACGGCTACGACCTTGTGGAGTGGGTAGCCGGACAGCCCTGGTGCAGTGGCAACGTGGGCATGCTGGGGATGTCATACTTTGCCATGCTACAGTATCTGGTAGCGGCACAGAACCCTCCCCACCTCAAGGCTATTTTCCCCTTTGAAGGTAGCACGGATTTATACCGTTCTTTTGGCTATCACGGCGGCATTTTCGACTTTACTTTCTTTTTCCAGTGGTGGCATCATATCCCGGCGTATACCATGGCCCCTCTTGATATTCCTGATGCCAAGCTCAAAAAGATGATAGAAGCCGCCAAAAACAACCAGGACATACAGGGCAACCCCAATGTCTATATATCGCTGGAATGGCCGGAGAAGAACCCCATCATGTTCTACAACGCCATACATCCGCATGATGGGCCCTACTACTGGGAGCGGTCAGCTTATACCAAGTTTGACAGGATAAAAATCCCCACCTATTGCCTGTCCCGATGGACCACCTGGCTTTTCCACCTGCCGGGAGCCTTCAGCGCTTACCAGGGGATAAAGGCACCCAAGAAGCTGACCATTGGCCTGCCTGAGGCAGGGGAGAAAGAGAAGTACGTTTTCAGTGTGGGACGTCCCTGGAACGAGGGGCACGACGTTATCCTTCGCTGGTACGACCACTGGCTGAAAGGCATAGATACCGGCCTAATGGACGAACCGCCCATAAATATACTGGTCCAGGGGATAGATAAATGGCGCTATGAGAATGAATGGCCGCTGGCCAGAACCAAGTGGACCAAATTTTACCTGCGGGAAGGGGGGAAGCTGACAGAGACACCACCGGCGTCTGATGAGGAACCTGATAGCTTTACCAACCTGCCTATCCTGAAACCCAGGCAGAAAGTCCCGTGTGTGGAATACATGACGGAACCGATGGCAAGGAACCTGGAGATTACCGGGCCATCGGCTTTGTACTTTCAGGCTGCGCTGGACAACCAGGATGCCAACTGGATGGCGGAGCTCTTTGACGTCAGTCCGGATGGCAGGAGGCGGCTGGTGACCATGGGCTGGCTGAAGGCGAGCCACCGGGAGCTTGATGAAGCCAGGTCAAAGCCGTATCAGCCTTTCCACCCCCATACTAAAAGCGTACCTGTGGAGCCGGGGAAGATAAATGGTTATGCGATCGATATCAAGGAGACCTCCAATGTCTTCAAAGCCGGCCACCGGATGCAACTGATAATCAAGGGGCAGGACTCTCCTTACGAAGGCCCGGAGCATTTCCGGGAAATCCATTACCACCTTCTCAATATGAAGGAGACCAGACACACGATTTACCATACTCGGCAATACCAGTCTTACTTGCTGCTGCCGGTTATTCCGTAATCAAGACCTAATATCCTAGCGGCATTACCGCCCAGGATTGCTTCTGCCGAACCGGCCGGTAAATCAAGCTTTCTTATTGCCTCGGCATAATCTTTCACCGCTTGAGGCCGGTAATCATAATTAAACGGCCAATCAGTGCCAAATACCAGCTTTTCCGGTTTAATATTGTTCAGAGCGCATTTCAAGGAGGCAATCCCCACTTCCCGACCGGCTACGTTGAAATATAGCTTGTCCCAGTACTCTTTCCAGGGGCGGCTTATCAAAGGTCTATCCAGATAAAAACTGTCCCAGCCAGAACCCAGGTAGTCCATATAGGCATCAAGGCGGTCAATTACCGATGACACACCGCCACCGAGATGATTTATGATAAACCCCAAGTCGGGAAAGTCCTCCAGGACACCGCCAAGGCAGAGCCGCAATGTGGCTATCGCCATATCGAATTCCCGCGCCAAGACGTAATACAGTCCGTAACTGGAGTGCATAGCATCCAGCCCCGGAGGCTCCAGGGTCACATGAACATCAACCGGCACTTTCAGTTCGTCTACCTTTTCATAAAAAGGCCACATCTCCCTATCATCAAGATGATGCCCTTCATCCCTTGTCCAGATGTGTACCCCCTTCATTCCCAGCTCTTTAACGGCCCTTTCCAGTTCCTCTAAAGCTGGCTTGCCCCCGAGAGGGGGAACACAGGCAAAACCCACAAAACGCGTCGGGTTATCTTTCACAACTTGGGCGCAGAAGTTGTTCCATCTTTTCATTTGCTCAAGGCCACCTGTGAAACTATTAGCCGTCAATACCGCCATGTCTACGCCAGCATCATCCATAAACTGCAAGTACCGGTCAACATTACAAGCGTCTTCAAAAATGCGGATTCGCAATTTACCTTTTTCTTCCCAGTGTCGCTCGGTTACCTTGCCTGATTTGCTCTTGCCTCGTACTGCCTGTTCTGGCAGATAAATGTGATTTTCAAAGTCGATTATCATAACATATTTGCCCTCTCTGAATTTTACCAGCCATATAATTAACCCAAGTTTATAGGAAAACCGGTATATAGTCTAGCTTTGTCATTGATAATGAGAAAGCCGAGTATTAATATCATACCACCCCTCAGATTTTAATCATCTGCGAGATGATGCGCTTGCCTTTAGAAGTCCAGAAAACTTGAGAAACCTGCTATTTTCTAATACAATTTTGTAATCCCCGCTTGAATATTAAACTTCGAGGCAAGCGGGAATAAGACGAGGAAAGACAGTGGGTAAATTGCTCTGGAAGCCTTCTCAAGAACGAATAAACCAGGCTAACATGACCAAATTTATACATTTCGTTAATGCCAAATATGCCCTTAACCTCGATTCCTATGAAGAACTGTATGATTGGTCAATCGAAGATATACCCGCTTTCTGGGCCGCGGTCTGGGAATTTACCCGCGTTAGAGCTTCCCGCCCGTATAGCGAGGTAGTGGATGACCTGAGCAAGTTCCCCGGGGCAAAATGGTTTGCCGGCGCCAGGTTAAACTTCGCCGAAAACTTACTGCGGTACCGTGATAGCCAGACCGCTTTTATTTTCAGGGGAGAGACCCGGAGAGCATCGCGAATGAGCTATGCCGAGCTCTATGATGCGGTAGCCCGGCTCGCAGCGGCACTTCGCGAAATGGGAGTTAGGCCCGGGGACAGGGTAGCCGCCTATATGCCCAACTTAATCGAGACCGCCGTCGCCATGCTCGCCGCTACCAGCACTGGTGCCATATGGTCTTCCTGTGCCACTGACCTGGGGGCACATGCGGCGCTGGACCGACTGGGTCAGATTGAGCCCAAAGTCCTGTTTACCGTCGATGGCTACTTCTATAAGGGAAAGGAACACGACTCTTTGGGAAATGTCAGCGAAATCGCAAGCGGGCTGCCCTCGCTGGAAAAAGTGGTCGTGGTCCGCTACCGGGGTACAGATTCCGATATCAGCCATATCTCAAACTCAATTTATTACGAAGATTTTACTGCCCGTAAGCCACAGCGGGACATCCATTTCGAACAGCTTCCCTTTGACCATCCCGCGTTTATCATGTACTCCTCAGGGACCACCGGCAGACCGAAGTGCCTCGTCCAGGGAGGCGGCGGGGTTCTGATAAATCACCTGAAGGAGCTGGTACTGCATACAGATTTAAAGCGAGAGGATGTCATATTCTATATCACAACGTGCAGCTGGATGATGTGGAACTGGCTTCTCAGTTCGCTGGCCGTTGGGGCAACCATAGTGTTGTATGATGGCAATCCCAATTATCCCGATGCCGCGGCCATGTGGAAACTGGTACAGGATGAAAAGATAACGGTCTTCGGCACCAGCGCCAGCTATATAAACTTCATTAAAAGCCAGGGGCTTATGCCCGGTAAAGATTTTAATCTGGCATCTTTGCGGGAGATTTCACAGACCGGCTCGGCGCTGTCGCCCGATGGATTTGAATACGTCTATCAGGCGATTAAGAATGACCTTCACTTCAATTCCATTTCCGGCGGCACCGATATCAACGGTTGTTTCGCCCAGGGCAGCCCCACCCTTCCGGTGTATGCTGGCCAATTGCAGAGACCGGCCCTGGGAATGAAAGTCAAGTGCTACGATGAAAAGGGCAAAGCAACGCTGGACCAGGTTGGGGAGCTTGTGTGTGAAGCTCCCTCCCCTTCCATGCCCCTCTGCTTCTGGAACGACCCCCAGAATGAAAGGTATATAGAAACCTACTTCAGCGTTTACCCTGGCGTATGGCGTCACGGGGATTGCATCATGATACACAGTGATACCAGGGGAATAACCTTCTTCGGCCGCTCTGACGCGGTTTTAAAA
Source organism: uncultured Dehalococcoidaceae bacterium (assembly GCA_964346525.1). GTDB lineage: Bacteria > Chloroflexota > Dehalococcoidia > Dehalococcoidales > RBG-16-60-22 > E44-bin89. The sequence continues at coordinate 633 of CAYFVI010000017.1, read as the reverse complement.
CCATCGGGAGTCCGTATCGGCACGGCCGAGATATACAACGAGGTGGAAAAATTGCCTGAAATCGCGGATAGCCTCGCCATTGGCCAGGAATGGAAAGGCGACCAGCGCGTCATACTTTTTGTCAAGCTCGCTCAAGGTTATCACCTGACCGGTGAGCTAAAGGATAAAATTAAAAAGACGCTCCGGGAACACGCTTCGCCACGGCATGTTCCGGCGATAATAATTGAAGTGCCGGATATACCTTACACGCTCAACATGAAAAAGGTGGAAATGGCGGTTACGAACTTGATACATGGTCGCCCGGTCTTAAACAAGGATGCACTGATAAATCCCGAATCGCTGGATTATTATGAAAGCATTCGAACTGAGCTGCAACCGCCGTGATACCCGGTGATTCCAAGCGCATTGAGCGCCAGATGCCTTTCTGTTACAATACAGAACAATGCCAGGATGGCAAGACGAGGCTCAGGTAAGACAGCCATCGACGGCCTCAATCACAGGCCAAAACTATCCACTGAGAGGAAGAAACGAGATGATTAGTTTTGGGACGGTTATGGAGCGGGCATTTACCGGCCCTATCTGCACGGAGCGGGATTTTGACCTCCGCATTTTTGTGCCCAATTTGCGCAAAGT
>CAYFVI010000016.1:0-6242 GCA_964346525.1 uncultured Dehalococcoidaceae bacterium | reverse complement strand
GCGATGGACTACGACGCCGGGCAGCACGAACAGCTGAGGCAACGACTTGCCGAACTGGAGCAATACGAGACCCCGATGCGCAAACTGGAAGAGGCCGACCGGCTCATCGAGCCGGAGAAAGCGTCGCTGGCGCAGGCGGAGACCCATGCCCGGGAACTGCGAGCCAGCGTGGAAACGGATAACCAGAAAAGGGAGGAACTGGCTAGAGAGCTTGAAGTATTGTCCCGGCTCAGCGCTGAGGTAGCCGATGCCGAAAACGAGTACCGGGAGATAGAGCAGCAGCAGAAAGGGGCGCAGGAGGCGCTATGGAACGCCAGAGCCAAGCTGCAGCACTGCGCCGAACTGGAGAAGAGGAAAATAGAGAAGGAAAAAGAGATGGCCCAGGCATCGAAAGAGGAAGGCATCTACCGAGAACTGGCCCGGGCCTTTGGCAAGGGCGGCATACAGGCCCTGCTCATTGAAATAGCGCTCCCGGAGATTGAAATCGAGGCCAACCGGCTCCTGGGACGAATGACAGATAACCGGATGCACGTCAAGTTTGAGACGCAGCGGGAGACCAAGAAAGGCGATGTGGTGGAAACCCTTGATATCACCATTTCCGATGAACTCGGCACCAGGAACTACGAGATGTTCAGCGGCGGCGAGGCGTTCCGCATCAACTTTGCCATCCGTATTGCGCTTTCCAGACTGCTGGCTCGACGGGCCGGGGCGCCGCTGCCCACACTGATTATCGATGAAGGCTTCGGCACGCAGGACAGCACCGGCATTGAGAAACTGAAAGAAGCGATTAATTCCATTCAGGATGATTTTGAACGGATACTGGTTATCACCCATATTGAGGAACTGAGGGACGCCTTCCCCACGCGCATCGACGTGGTCAAGACAGGCGAAGGCTCAACTCTTTCGGTCAACTAGCCTGCCTTCAGGAGCTCGTTAAAGCCGGCTCAATATCCCGATGCAACACTCTGCCCAGATACTCTCCGGTTGCCGAGCCTTTCGTCTTTACTATCTCCTCGGGAGTGCCGGTGGCGACCACGTATCCTCCAAGGTCCCCGGCACCGGGGCCAAGGTCGATGATATGGTCAGCGTTCTTGATGACATCCAGATGGTGCTCGATGACCACCACCGTATTGCCTGCCTCGACGAGCCTTTGCAATACCCTCAGCAGTGCCGCGACGTCTTCAAAAGAGAGCCCGGTGGTAGGTTCATCCAGAATATAGAGTGTTCTTCCGGTGGCCCGCCTTGAGAGCTCGGTGGACAGCTTCACCCGCTGTGCCTCACCGCCGGAAAGCGTAGGCGCCGGCTGGCCGATGTGGATATAGCCCAGCCCCACGTCCCTTAGCGTCTCCAGCTTGTTCTTTATCTTTGGGAAATGAGTGAAGAAAGCCAGTGCCTGCTCCACCGTCATATCGAGGACCTCGGCGATGTTCTTATCCCTGAACCTTATCTCCAGCGCCTCCCGGTTGTAGCGCTGGCCTTTGCACACCTCGCAGGGGACGGTGACATCGGGAAGGAACTGCATCTCGATCTGGATGAACCCCTCTCCGCGGCAGGCCTCGCAGCGTCCCCCCTTTACGTTGAAAGAGAACCGGCCCGGCGCATAACCCCTCATCCGGGCCTCGGGCACGGTGGCAAAAAGCTCGCGAACAGGCGTGAAGGTGCCGGTATAAGTAGCCGGGTTGCTCCGCGGCGTGCGGCCGATCGGCGACTGGTCGATATTGACCACTTTATCGATATGCTCCATGCCGATTATTTCATCACAGTCGCCAGCCCTCTCCCTCGACCGGTAGAAGACCTGGGCCAGCTTCCGGTACAATATCCCATCAACGAGGGTGCTTTTGCCGCTGCCCGAGACACCGGTGATGCAGACAAACTTGCCCAGTGGGATACTGACATCTATATCCTTCAGGTTATTCTGCCTTGCCCCCCTGACCACGATTTCGCCACCGTTGCCGGGACGTCGCTGGCCGGGCAAAGGAATTCGCTTCGTGCCGCTCAGGTACTGGCCGGTAACCGATTCCCTGTTGTCCATAATATCAGCCAGAGTGCCCGTAATGACAATCTTACCACCGTGTTCTCCAGCTCCCGGCCCCATATCGATGATGTGGTCGGCGGCACGCATCATGGCTTCATCATGCTCAACGACCAGTATGGTGTTGCCCAAGTCGCGCAACCTTTTCAGAGTATTGATAAGGCGGGCGTCATCCGCGGGATGCAGACCCACGGTGGGTTCATCGCAGATATAGAGCACGCCCATAAGGCCGCTGCCTATCTGTGTGGCCAGACGGATACGCTGCGCTTCACCGCCGCTTAACGTGGCCGAGGCGCGGTCAACGGTCAGGTACTCCAGCCCCACGTCTTTCAGGAAGCCGAGCCGCGCCTGTATCTCTTTCAGAATCTCCCGGGCGATTATTTTCTCCCGCTCGCTGAGCACCTTGCCGCCGATTTCGCCTATCCACTCCAGCTCGTGCACCACCGACATTTCGCAGATGTCCATGATATTCCGCCCGCCGATGGTCACCGCCAGCGACTCCGGCTTGAGCCGCTTGCCCTGACAGACAGGACAGGGCGTGGAGACCATGTAGCGTTCGATATCGGCTCGTGAGTTCTCCGATTCCGTGTCACGGTAGAGGCGCTCCATCCTGGGAATTATGCCCTCGAAGCCGGAAAAGGACTCCCGGATGCGCCCGAAGCGATTGCGGTAACGGTACCACTCTCCCTCCTCACCATAGAGCAGAAGCTTCATCTTTTCCCCGGTGAGTTCCCTGACCGGCGCATGCAGCGAGAAGTCATAACGTCTGGCCAGAGAATCGAGCTGATAGAAATACCAGGACTGGAACTGCCAGGGGCGTATCGCCCCCCCGGCGATGGACAGTTCCCGGTTGGGGATGACAAGATCCGGGTCTATTTCCAGCTTGACGCCAAGGCCGGAGCATTCCGGGCAGGCACCATGAGGGCTGTTGAAGCTGAAGCTACGAGGGGTTATCTCGCAGAGGCTGACGCCGTCATAGACGCAGGCAAAATGCTCGGAGAAGAGCAACTCCTCGCCATCAACGATGGAAACAAGCACCACTCCCGCCCCCAGCTTGAGAGCCGTCTCCACCGAGTCGGCAATGCGCTGCCTTTCTCCCTGCCCGACAACCAGACGGTCGACTACCGCCTCAATGGAGTGTTTTTTATTCTTATCCAGCTGGAACTCCCCGGAAAGGTCATGTATCTCGCCGTCAACTCTGACCCGAACATAGCCCGCCTTACGCAGGTCAGCGAACACCTGCTGGTACTCCCCCTTGCGGTCGCGAATAAGCGGCGCCATAATCATGATGCGGCTGCCCTCGGGTAGGCTTTGGACCGCGTCCACAATCTGCTGCACCGTCTGGGTGGTTATCTCCCGACCGCACTCGGGGCAGTGAGGATGGCCGACACGGGCGAAGAGCAGCCTCAGATAATCATATACTTCGGTGACTGTGCCCACAGTGGAGCGCGGGTTCCGGCTCGGGCCTTTCTGGTCGATGGAGATGGCCGGGCTCAAGCCCTCGATATAGTCCACGTCAGGCTTCTCCATCCGTCCCAGGAACTGACGGGCATACGCCGAGAGCGACTCCACATAGCGGCGCTGGCCTTCCGCATAGATGGTGTCAAAGGCCAGCGAGCTTTTCCCGCTGCCGGAGACGCCGGTGATGACCACCAGCTTGTCGCGGGGTATGACCACATCAATGTTTTTCAGGTTGTGCTCACGGGCGCCTTTAACAATGATAGAATCCAGAGACATCTCTTAAAAACCTCCCCAACCATCCAGAATAATTTTAGCACTGGAGCAGCGGCCCTAACAAGGATTTGTCTCCGACGTTATCAGGTGCTACAATCAGGGCACGGATTTTATGCCTAAAAGAACAGTCAGCGATGAAATAAAACTTCGCCAGCTTATGGTCGATGAAGCGCTGTTGAAGCTCGACCAGTACCTGCATGATGCTTTCATGGCCGGGCTCTATCAGGTCAGGATAGTCCACGGCAAGGGCACCGGGACACTGCGCCGGGCTGTTCGGGAGTATCTGGCCCAGCATTCGCTGGTGAAGTCATTCCGCATCGGCGAATACGGCGAAGGCGGCGCCGGGGTGACCATCGTTCAGCTCGCCGACAGGTAACGGCCAGAACACTGGAGGCACATCAATTTGTAAGCACAGCCGTCTTTCGGCTATAATAGCTTTGGCCGATGGTGAGTGTAGCCGAGAGGTTTAAGGCGCCAGGTTGTGGCCCTGGAGAACGAGGGTTCGAATCCCTCCACTCACCCCACTTTTTTATTTCTTTCCCTTTCTCTTTTCCGCTCTTTCTTTATCGTCGTGTAAGCATCCCAGTCCACACCGATGGCGATGGGCACGGTAACGCCGCCGTCAACCGCCAGATTGATGCCGGTTATCATGCGGGCACGGTCGGAGGCAAGAAAAACCGCCGCATCGGCTATATCTTCCGGCGTCGGCATGTCCTGCAGCGGATACCACTTCTTCATCTCCTCCAGGCGCTGCGGTGTGGTGCCGGCCTTGAGCATCGGGGTGATGACGTTGCCCGGGGAGATGCCGTTGACCGTAATCTGGTACGCCCCAAGCTCAAAGGAAAGTTGGCGAGTCAGTCCCCAGATGCCCGACTTGGAAGAGGTGTAGGCAACGCCGCCTATCATCGTCATCCTCTCCCCGGAATATGAAATGGTATTGATAATCCGGCCACCTCCCCTCTGCCTCATCGTGGGCACCACCGCTTTGCTGCAATTGAAAGCACCGCTTAAATTGACCGCCAGGACCCGCTCCCACTCCTCCTTTTCCGTATCCTCAAGGAGAAGGTGGTCGGCCAGGCCGGCGTTGTTTACCAGTATATCAATGCCTCCCCACTCCGCCACTATACGGTCGACTATTTTCTTGACCTCAGCCTCATCGGCCACACTGGCTATGGCCGCCGTGGCACGATTCCCCATTCGCCTTATCTCAGCCACCGTGCTCTCGGCATTCTCTTGATTTACATCATTGACCGCGATGTCCACGCCTTCTCTGGCCAGCCCGAGCGCTATCGCCTTCCCGATGCCACTTCCGCTTCCGGTAACCAGCGCGATTTTTCCCTTAAGACCTGTTTCCATAGATACTTTACCTCCGCTTGATTAGAGCAGGACACCAGACAGGTTGTCAAGCCAGTCAAATCAGGAAACCATTGCTGCCACCGCACCCATCGGTTATAATTGGTACGTGCGCCTGTAGCTCAGCGGACAGAGCATCGGTCTTCGGAACCGAGGGTCGTGGGTTCGAATCCCTCCAGGCGCGCCATTTTTGAAGCTAATTTAACCATCTCACAACCATTGGTTATTGGATATCACTCCTTTTGCTAATAATTTGCTAATAATGATTTTCAATGGCTTGTTTTTCACGCCTATAATTTAGTAGTTTATCAAAACTCTCAGCTGCAGCTTCTTGAAGTCCTGGGGCAATATGACTATAGGTATCAAGGGTAATTGTTACCGAGCTATGCCCTAACCTTTCTTTGGACTATCTTTGGGTGTGTCCCTGCTTTAAGCATTAAAGAAGCATGGCTATGTCTTGCATCATGCAATCGGACTCCGTTTAAGCCAGTTCGTCTTACCAATTTAATCCAAGCATGTGTTACGGTGTTGGGCAATAATGGGTTACCTTCATAATCACAAAATACTAAATCATCATCTCTTAACGATATTCCCTGCATAGATTTATCAAGTACTTGCTTTTCATAGTGTTCTCTTAAGATTGAGACTGCAGAAGGCGAAAGGGCTACCATACGCCTTCCTTTTGCTGTCTTGGGTGGTCTAAAGACAATGTTACCATCTCGCAGATGGTGAAGAGTACGAGTGATATATACCTGACAAAGCAGAAGGTCAACATCTGACCATCTAAGAGCTAGTAACTCAGACCTTCGCATACCGCTATACAATGCCGTGTGAAATAAAGCATAGTAAGGCGTCTTTCGAGCGGCCTCAAGAAGAATGTGAATGTCTTCTTCATTGAGAGTGTGCCATTCAGTACGCTGGCATCGAGGTGGACTTACCCTATCGGCAATATTCTGTGATTGCGACTAGTGCTCTCATCACACAATACTTCCCTGATAGGTTTATTTCGGAAAAACAATTGGTATTAAATCATGGCGTGAATAATTATTTAAAATCCTCAGCCACGACTTCTTTATCACAATATAGCCAATCATCGTATGTTGCGTAGGCTATATCATAATGA
>CAYFVI010000015.1:0-5080 GCA_964346525.1 uncultured Dehalococcoidaceae bacterium | reverse complement strand
TTTGGCCAGGGCTTTCTTCTTCCCTCTGGCCCGGCCCAGGTTCTCCACCAGCCCGGTGTTGCTGACCATGCCGATGAGCGGTTTCACCCCAAACACGTCACCGAGTATCGCCGTCTTGGGGGCGCGGCCGCTTTTAACGAGGTATTTCAACGTGTCCATAGCGGTGACGAATTTTACCCGCGGGATCATTTCATTGACTATCTTGACAACTTCATCAAGGCTTTTACCCGCTTTGGCGGCACGGGCCGCTTCCAGAACGATGAAACCGAGGGCCCCGGCTGATGTCCGGCTATCGATAATCTCAATGTTGAGTTTGGGATTTTTCTCCCTTGCCGTTTCCGTGCCCTTTGTGGCCGCTTCAAAGGTGGCGCTCAGCGCTTTGGAAACGAGGATGCAGACGATGCTGTCGCAGGATTTGCCCAGCTCTTCAAAGACGCTGGCGAAATCACCCGGGCTGGCGGCAGTGGTGCTGGTATCTCCGTTGGCGGCATAGAAAAGCCGCCAGAATTCCTCGTTGGTCAGGTCCGTGTCCCGGTAATGTTTGCCGCCAATGACCAGACCCACCGGCACGATGCGGATGCCATACTCCTTGACCAGCTCCGGGGGCAAACAGCTTGTGGTGTCGGTAACGATGCCTACTTTAGACATGGCCAATCCTCCTCGCTGAATTTATATTACACCGCCGTCAATGCAGATAACCTGTGCCGTAATGTAGCTCGCGCGCTCGCTGGCCAGGAAGGCGACGAGCTCGGCGATATCATCCGGCCTGCCGAAGCGCTTTAATGGAATGCGGGAGAGAATGACGTCCTTGGTCTCCTGAGGCAGTTTATCGGTCATCTCGGTGGTAATGAAGCCGGGAGCGATGGCGTTTACCGTTATGTTTCTTGAACCAAGCTCGCGGGCGACGCTTTTGGTGAAGGCGATAAGCCCTCCCTTGGCCGCCGAGTAATTCGCCTGACCCATGTTCCCCACGATGCCGGCGAGAGAAGCGATGTTGATAACCCTGCCCCAGAGCTGGTCCATCATGGAGCGGACAGCAAATTTAGTGCAGAGATAAGCACCGCGCAGGTTGGTGTTTAGCACCTCGTCCCACGCTTCATCGGCCATCCTGGGCAGGAGGTCGTCTTTGACTATGCCCGCATTGTTCACCAGGATATCCAGTTTTCCCCACCGGTCCACGATTTCGCGAACCATGGTTCTGACTTCTCTGGCATCGGCAACGTTCGCCCTGGCCAGCATCGCCTCCCCACCGCCCTTTTCTATCTCCTTTAACAGGCTGGTTGCCGCCTGGTCACTGGCCAGGTAGTTGATGGCGACCCTTGAGCCCAGGCCCGCCAGTCTGAGGGCGATTGCCCGGCCCAGACCTCTGGAGGCGCCGGTAACAAGTGATACTTTCCCTTCCAGTTCTTTCGCTTCCATCTGTCCTCTAGGGAAAACGCTTGATTATCAGGCTGCAGTTCTGGCCGCCCATCCCGAAGGAGTTGGACAGACAGACATTGACCGTCTGCCGTCTGGATTTATTGGGCACGTAGTCAAGGTCACACTCAGGGTCAGGCGTTTCATAATGGATGGTGGGTGGAATTATGCCCCCCCGGACTGTCATTACCGCGGCTATCGCCTCGGCGGCACCGGCAGCGCAGGCGAGATGTCCTATCATCGATTTGTTGGAGCTTACCGGTATATTGTAGGCCCGGTCACCGAAGGCCATCTTGATAGCCCTGGTCTCGGCGGCGTCATTCAGTCTGGTGCTGGTGCCGTGAGCATTGATGTAATCGATCTCTTCCGGTTTGATACCGGCATCCTCCAGTACCATTCGAATGGCGATGGCCTGAGTTTCCGCATCGGGTGCGGTCTCGTTGTAAGCATCAAAAGACCATCCGGCGCCGGCCAGTTCCGCCAGAATGGGAGCGTTACGCTCCCGGGCGTGTTCCAGTGTCTCCAGTATGACTATCCCGGCGCCCTCGCCGAAGACGAAGCCATCGCGGTTGAGGTCAAAAGGACGGCTGGCTCTGCCGGGGTCTGTTTCCCGGGACAGGGCGCCCACCCGGGCGGTGCTGGCAATGGCTATCGGGTTGACATTGGCCTCCGCGCCGCCGGCGACGATAACATCGGCATGGCCCAGACGCAGGTGGTTGAGGGCAACGCCGAGCGCATCGCTGCCGCTGGCGCAGGCGCTGTTCAGGCTGGTATTGGGTCCTTTGGCGCCGATTTCCAGTCCGACCTGTGCCGCGACCATGCTCGGTGCCGTTTTGGTGATGCCCAGGGGGTCAATTCGCATCGGCCCCTTTCTCTTGATAATCTCGCCCTCGTCGGCGATTATCGACATCATGCCGCTGGTGGCGATAATCACGCCCACCCTCTCCGGTTTTTCCCGCGACGTATCCAGCCGGGCCGATTCTAAGGCCATCTTCGCCGCCGCGATGCCGAACTGGATGCAGCGTGATGTTCGGTCGACCCGTTTGATGGACATATACTTCTCCGCGTCAAATCCCTTCACCTCGGCAGCAACCTTTACCGGGTAGGCGCTGGCATCGAACAGGGTAATCGGGCCAAATCCCGGGCGGCCGCTTACCAGTCCCTGCCAGTACTCCTCCACGGTTAGACCCAGTGGTGTTATGGCGCCCAGCCCGGTGATGACGATTCTCGGCAAGGAAAATGTTCTACCCATCAATCCCCCTCAGTTTTTGGATTAATCGGCGTCAGTGAGACACCGCCATCCAAGACGATTGTCTGACCTATTATCATGTCCGCCCCTTGGCTGCTGAGGAAGGCGACCAGGTTGGCGATGTCTTCGGGCTGCACCATTCTGCCTGCGGGCGTGGTCTGCCATGCTGGTTCGGGCAGGTTCGGGTCGGCGGTGTACAGCTTCAAAGCCTCTGACTCCACCGCGCCGGGGGCAACGCCGTTGACACAGATTCCTCTGGGAGCCAGTTCTATGGCCAGATAGCGGGTCAGCGCCTCCAAGGCGGCCTTGGATACGCCAACCGCCGTATAGATAGGCAGCACCAGGCGTGAACCGAGGCTGGAGATGGCCACCATTTTGCCGCCCTTTTTCATCAGCTTGGCCGCTCTCCGGGCACATAATAAAAAGGCGCGCGCGTTTATATCCATGGTCCAGTCCCAGCCGCGGTCGTCCAGGTCAAGGGCAGACCGGGCCACGCCGGAGGCGGCATTGTTGACCAGTATATCCAGTCGGCCAAACTGCGACTCTATCTCATCAAACATGCTCTCTATCTGCTCCGGCTCGCCGACATTGGCCTTGATGATGTGGGCTTTAACGCCTTTATCACGCGCTTCCTGCGCGGTGCTCTCGGCGGTGCTTTTCTTACGGAAGAAGTTTATAATGACGTCGGCACCTTCCTCAGCCAGTTTCAGCGTGATGGCACGCCCGATGCCCCGGGAGCCGCCGGTGATTAACGCAATCTTACCTTTGAGCGCCTTCTCATTGCCCATGTTTATACCGATTTGTCTTTTTCGCCTATTTTCCGCTCGACATAGGCGATGAAGTCTCCCATATTCTTGATGCCCTGCAGTTCTTCGTCCTGTATCTCGATATCGTAGGCATCTTCCAGTGCCACCAGCATCTGCACGATATCGAGGGAGTCGGCATCCAGGTCCTCAAATGTGGTCTCGGGTGAGAAAGCGGTCTCCGGTTTGCGTGTGACCCTGGTTACTATCTTTTTCAGCGTTTCTTCGACTGACATATAAGGCTCCCTTACCTCATTAGGTTTAAGAATTGGAAGATGGCTCGAATCCGGCCTCTTTTAATCTCTTGCGTGCTGCGGAAAGCTCCGCTTTCAGTGTACCGACCAGGTCCTGTTCCACGGCGAGCTTGGCCTGCTCGATGGTTTTGGCGATTTCCTCATGTCGGCTGCGACCGTGGGAGACGCAGGCCACACCGTCCACTGCCCAGAGCGGCCCACCGCCGCGGACGTCGGCAGCGTTGGTGGCATGCAGCAGGCCTTCGGTGATTTCTTTCACCTCTTTTTCCGCTAACTTGCCCCTGACCTTGTTTTCAAACCAGCCGGTGATGGTCTTGCCCAGCGACTCGCAGAATTTGACCACGATATTTCCCACGAAGCCGTCGCAGATGATAACATTGGCCTTCCCGGTAGCTATATCATAGCCCTCAACATTACCGATGAAGTTCAGCCCGCATTTCTGAAAGAGGGGATAGCTTTCCTTGACCACCTCATTGCCTTTGCCCTCTTCCGCGCCAATGCTGAGCAGCGCCACGGTCGGGTCCGGGATATTCATCATTTTCCGGGCATAGACCGTGCCCATGATGGCGAAGTCGAGCAGCTGGTATGGTTGGCAGTCCACATTGGTACCTAGGTCCAGCATTAAAGTACCGGGGGCGAATCCGAGGAATGGGCCGCCCGCCACCGGCCGGGACATCTCCTCGATGGTACCCAGAATATACATGGCGGCGGCGACCACGCCGCCGGTAGGCCCGGCGCTGACCACGGCAGCGGCTTTTCCGTCCCGCACCAGCTTGGTGGCCACGGCAACGGAGGCATCCCGCTTCTGGCGGAGTGCGTAGGCCGGCGGTTCGCCTTCGACCAGGTACTCGCCGGCGTGGGTAATTTCGACCTCAACACCGGACAGGTCGTATTTGGCCAGCTCCTGTTTCATACGGTCGGCTGGCCCGACAAGGTCAATCTGCACGCCATATTCCCTGGCGGCGATAACGCTGCCTTTAACTATCTCTTCAGGGGCGTAATCGCCGCCCATGCCGTCAACCGCGATTCTCATTTTATCCCACCTTCACCCTGGCATCGCCGGTGATTACCGGCTCATTATTCTGATTGCTGCATAGAACGTCGCAGTCAATCGTTTGGAGACCATCGCCTTTTTCTATCCGGCGTACCGTGCCACTGACGGTGATAATATCGCCGGGGCGAGCCGGTGCACGAAAGCGCACATTGAGCCTGCCGCTGGAGAGCCAGTCACGCCCGAAAGCATCGGTCATCATCTGGGAAATGTAGGCGAGGATGAGCATACCGTGAGCCACCGTCCCGCCCAGAGGGGTCTTGCGGGCGTAATCGGCATCGATGTGGATGGGATTGAAATCGCCGCT
>CAYFVI010000014.1:0-5662 GCA_964346525.1 uncultured Dehalococcoidaceae bacterium | reverse complement strand
GCATCACAGTCGGTCTTGTTGATGGTCGCCTCAAGGTCTTTAAGCTGCTGTTCGCCGTACCCCGTTGCCGGCAGAAGTGTCCCTATATCCGGCCAGAGCTTGAAAGTTTCGGTGATGCTGCCAACAGTGTAGGGCCTGGGGTCCACCAGTTCGGCTGCGCCGTACCGTTGCGCCGCAACCGTACCCGCGCCTATTTTCATCTCCCCATGCGTCAAGGTCGGGCCGTCCTCGATGGCCAGCACCCTCTTTCCCCTGATTATGTCCGGATTATCGATCCGAATCGGAGAGGCAGCATCAACTACGATGGCACCCGGATTTACCCTGGCAATGCTGTTTCGTACCTTCAGGACATTCTCGGGAGCGGCACTGTCAATCTTATTGATGACCACCACATCGGCGATTCTCAAGTTGATTTCCCCGGGATAATAGGAGACCTCGTGGCCCGGGCGGTGAGGGTCAGCAACGGTTATCATTAGGTCAGGCTTGAAGAACGGGAAATCATTGTTTCCTCCGTCCCAGACGATGACATCGCAGCCTTTGGGTTCCTCTTCGGCAGCCTTTAAAATGGCCTGATAGTCCACCCCGGCATATATAACGTTGCCGCGTGTCACATGTGGTTCGTACTCTTCCATCTCTTCGACGGTGCATTTGTGCTTCTTCAGGTCTCCAATCTCAGCAAAACGCTGTACCTTCTGGACAACCAGGTCACCGTACGGCATGGGGTGACGTACGGCGATGACTTTCAGGCCCTTTGCCATGAGAAGCTCTATGACCCTTCTTGACGTCTGGCTTTTGCCGGAGCCAGTTCTTACCGCACACACCGCGATAACCGGTTTCCTGCTTTTCAGCATGGTGTCCTTGGGCCCCAGCAGCATATAGTTTGCCCCGGCGGCATTCACGATGGCCCCGACACCCATCACGTGCTGGTAGGAAACATCGCTGTAGGAGAAGACGCAGGTATCAACATTCAACTCTTTTATGAGCTGCGGCAATTGCTCCTCGGCATAAATAGGAATTCCCTTTGGATAGAGCTTCCCCGCCAACTCGGCCGGATATGGCCTCCCTAAGATGCCGGGCACCTGGTGTGAACCGGTGAAGCCTACCACATTATACTCTTCGTCGTCCCTGAAATACGTGTTGAAGTTATGGAAGTCTCTCCCCGCAGAGCCGATAATCAGTATATTTTTCTTCCTCATAATTATCCCTTCTCTTTGTTCGAATTACTGTGCCATTAAATATTAAGGCTTCCCGGATTTGGCCTATCACATAAAGCCAACCTTGGGAAGCCACCGTACTTTTCCAAACGGGAAAAGCCGTCGGGCGCAGAATCTGATCCTCTTTACACTACTCTACACCCCGAAAAACAATTGTATTTATACACCCATGCCCACCGCTTGTCAATAGGCTAACAAGGCTTTTCCCCACAAATTTTTCAGGTATTTGCTATAATCAAAATCATTGGAGGAGGGACTGAAAATGGATAATCTGAAAGGTAGAAGCTTTCTGAAATTGCTGGACTTTGCGCCAGAAGAAATCAAATACCTGCTGGAACTTACTGCGGAACTGAAAAAAGCGAAGTACGACGGTATTGAGCAGCCGAGACTGGCGGGCAAAAATATCGTCCTGATTTTCGAAAAGGCATCCACCAGAACCAGGTGCGCTTTTGAAACCGCTGCCTACGACCAAGGGGCGAGGGTGACATACCTGGACCCATCGGGCTCACAGCTGGGAAAGAAAGAGTCCATGAAAGACACCGCCCGCGTGCTGGGCCGGATGTATGACGGGATTGAGTACCGCGGATTCGGACAGGAAATTGTAGAGCTGCTGGCTGAATATTCAAAGGTACCTGTCTGGAACGGCCTCACCAACGAGTTTCATCCCACCCAGGTACTGGCCGACATTTTTACCATAATGGAGCATACCACCAAACCTCTGAGCGAGGTAAAGCTGGCCTACCTGGGAGACGCACGGTTTAACATGGGACACTCGCTCCTCGTCGGCACAACGAAGATGGGAATGGATTATCGCTCCGTTGCCCCAATGAGCCTGCAGCCGCAAAAAGAACTGGTGCAGGAGGCGGAGAATATAGCCAGACAGACCGGGGCCCGTATCAATCTAACCGATAGCACGGAAGAAGGGGTAAAAGATTGCGATTTCCTCTATACCGATGTTTGGGTGTCCATGGGCGAGCCGGAAGAAGTCTGGGAGGGTAGAATCGAGCTTCTGCAGTCCTACCAGATAAATAAAGAACTGATGAAGATGACCGGCAACCCTAAGGTGAAGTTCATGCACTGCCTGCCCGCGTTTCACAATCGGGAGACGGCCGTCGGTGAGGAAATCTACCGGAAGTTCGGCCTGGAGAGCATGGAAGTTACCGAGGAGGTTTTCGAATCGGACGCATCCATTGCATTCGACGAGGCCGAGAACAGGGTCCATACCATAAAGGCGGTAATGGTGGCCACGCTGGGCAGCTAATAGAAAAAACGTTGTGATGGCATTTCAGCTTCTCAGGGGAAGAGTCTTTCAACGTCGCGGATGGAGTCAAAGATATAGTCCGGGACAGCAACCGGCGATTCCAAATCGCTTTCCCGAAACTCTCCCGTTTTGACCAGAGCCGCCTTGAGACCGGCTCTCTTGGCACCCAGAATGTCGGCCTCCATCCTGTCTCCCACCATAAGGATTTTGTCCCGGTCGATATCTCTCATGGTATCAAGGGTGATGTCAAAAATGTAACGATTCGGCTTCCCGATATAAATGGCCTTGATGCCGGCCGCGTCTTCGAGCATTTTCCCGTAAGCTCCCACCGTCAGCTCCATCTCTCCCAGACTGCTGTCCACGGTTTCGGTAATCATAACGACCAATTTTGCGCCTTTGTAAAGGAGCTGAACCGCCTTGTTCAGGTTTTGAAAGTTGAAATCATCACGCCAGTCCCCGAGAACAAGGTACTCCGGATTATCCCTGTCCTGTCGGAAATTACGAAACTCTTCCAGCCCTTCCCCTTTGAACATTACCCAGCAGGACCTCGGCTTGAGGGTTTCCAGATACCGCGCAGTGGCAAAAGAAGCGGTAACCACCTCGTGCTGGTAAACGTGGAAACCCTTCCTGTTCAGTTTTTCCGCGCATGACCTCTGGCTTTTTAAGGTGCTGTTGGAGAGGACTCGAACGGAAACCTGTTTTCGGCGAAGCGAAACGAGCAGCTCAATAGCCCCAGGATAGGCTTTACCTTGAAACTCAAGCACCCCGTCAAGGTCAAATATAACACCTTCTATCCCTTCTTTCACGGTCGCACTCCGTTTTCCCCTTATATCTCTTTTGCCTCCTGTCTTATCTTTCGCAGCGATAATATAAGTACCAGTGCCAGAGCGATGACCGCGGTGCAGACCCAGAATGCGAGGCTGTAGCTCTCGGTGGTGTCATATATATGACCGGCGATAACCGGTCCGATAGCGCCCCCCACCATGCTGCTGAAGAAAACAATGCCGAAGAGGGCGCCGTGCGTGCGCACCCCGAAGTATTCGGCTACGATGGGCGAAATCACGGTGAATAGGCCACCGTGGGCAAAACCATAGACTACAGCAAACAGGACGAGCATCCATAGCTCTCTTGCCATCTGCAGCCACAGGAAAGCGGCGATAAGCAGGATAAAACAGATAATCATCGAGAGCCTGTTGCCGATGCGGTCGATGGCCATGCCGGTGATGAACCGCCCCGCCATACTTATGCCACCGATAGCCGACAGGATGCCGGCCGCGGTCGTTGGCGGTATACCGATGTCCGTGGCGTGCGGGACAATATGCACCATGATAATGAGAAGGCAGAACATGGTGGCGAGATAGGTGAGGCAAATCGTCCAGAACTGCCGGGTGCGAAGTGCCTCGTGAAAATAAAACCCTGTTTCGGCAGGCTTCGAGCTCTGCGTCTGGCTTTCCTTATCTCCATCCGTCAGCAGCCCCATGCGAGCCGGGTCACGCCGCAGCAGTTGCCCGATGGAGATGAGCAGGACCATCGCTGCTGCGCCGATGATAATATAAGAGTTCCGCCAGCCATTGGCGGCAACGAGTATGCTGGCCACCAGGGGTATAGTGAACTGCCCGGTGCCGGTGCCCACTTTCACAATGCCGGTCATCATCCCTCGCCGCCGCAAAAACCACCGCGCTGTCGTGCTGAGGGGAACGATATCAATAGCGCTCATCCCGATGCCGACCACTACGCCATAGAACAGGTATAATTGCCAGAGGTTATTGAGCCCCGACATAAGCAGGAGCCCCAGCCCGAAGAAGAAGCCGGCTACCGTCATCACAATCAGGGGACCAAATCTATCGTTTAACCTGCCCACCAGTATGCCGAGGAACCCGGCGATGAGCAATGCCACGGACTGGGCGCCTGAAAGCGTGGCCCGCGACCAGTCAAAATCGGCCAGCAGCGGCTTGAAAAAAACGCCGAAAGAAATAAAGGTGCCGATACCTATTGCCTGTATGCCGAAGCCGGAGGCGACAATATTATACCCGTAGAAGTACTTGAACCTCTTCATATCAGCAACCAGTATAGCCCTTTAAACGGTTAAATGCTAATCGGGTTAGTTTTTGCTCTATTAAGAAATTGAATTTTCCCCAGCAGATATTTAAAATATGCTCACTATTACCGTTCGATTCTCCCTTGATTTTTACCAAGCGCATGGAGGCATAAAAATGAAATTGAGTCTGATTCAAATGAATTGCGGGAAGGATAGAGATACCAATGTCTCTCGAGCCTGTGATTTCATCGACCAAGCGGCGAGGGAGAAACCCGACTTGATAGTGCTGCCCGAATTCTTCAACAACCTGTACTTCGCCCAATACCGTGACTACAAGTACGTGCAGTGGGCGGAGAGGGATGATGGCTTCTCCATCACACGTATAAAGGAAAAGGCAAGACAACACGGTGTTTACATCATCGCCACCATCTATGAACAGGACCAGCCCGGTATCTGTTTCGATACGGCAATGGTGATTGACCGGCAGGGCCAGGTAATCGGCAAATACCGGAAAACGCATCCCGCCGGCTACAGGGCTGTGGAGTTGATTTATTACAGGTACGGGTCCAAGTATCCGGTGTTTGAAATCCATGACTGGAAGGTTGGTATTGTCATCTGTTATGACCTCTATTTCCCGGAGTCAGCGCGCAGCGTTACGCTGAATGGAGCGGAACTGATAATAGTGCCTTTTGCCTCACCGGTCGGTTATCTTTCCCCGGCCTCAAGCAGTCTGCCCGACAGCACCGGCCCGGATTCGATAGACAGAGCCACGTGGTTGCGCCGATGGGACGCCAAGATGACCCTGCGCGCTATTGAGAACATCGTTTTCCTGGCGCCATGCAATCATACCGGACGGGAAGGTGACGCCATCTTCTGTGGAGGCAGCAGGGTCGTTGACCCCAAAGGGGAAATCATGGTCGATGGTGGAGAAGAAGAAAAGATAATCGCCGTGGAACTGGACCGACAGTTACTTATCAGCGCCAGACAGACAACGCCTTTCCTGAGAGACCGGCGTCCCCATATATATAAGGCGATTGTCAGCGAGACCGAGGACCTGCCTTCAGTGTGATTACAAAATAAATAGGGAGGCAGCATATAGGGAAATCGCTAAAAAAATATGCGATGGCGTAATCAAAGCTCCTCCCGAAG
>CAYFVI010000013.1:0-1680 GCA_964346525.1 uncultured Dehalococcoidaceae bacterium | reverse complement strand
GGAACCCCTGCTCGGTCAGCAACCTTGAGGTTTCATCAATATCGTCGCACAGGAACTTGAGGTGTTGAATGCTCTCTCCGTGCTCCTTAATCCAGTCCCGATAGAAGGAATCGCCTTCGATAGGTTGCACCAGCTCCAGTTCTAAATCGCCGATATAGGCGTGGGCCACCCTCTCCCTGGCCCAGGATGGTCTTCCTTTATAGTAGCGGTCGAAGAGCACGTGGGACCCCCATTCCCTTATCTCCCACGGCCCGATGCCCAGGATATTCCAGTAATTCTCCGCGGTCTGCACCACGTCATTCACGCAAATCCCCACCTGCTTTATGGCGCTGACCTTGACTCTGGCCGGGCTAACCGCATCAGGGTCTTCGGGAAACATGGTGGCCCCGGGTGGTTTACCTCCCGTCCTGTTACTCGTCTCCCAGATAGCTTTCAGCGGTTTCATCAGGTCGAAATAGGCAAACTGGTTTTTCAGCTCCGGGCCAAAGTGCCCGCCCTTGATGCGGGGGAAGCCCAGCTTCTCCATCTCTCTGACCACTCGGTCGATATCCAGGTCTTCCACCAGGAATTTCATATGATGGAGGCCTTCGCCCTCTTCGTCCACCCAGTCCTGATAGACGGAAGCCCCTTCTATAGTTTCAAAAAGCTCCAGCTCTATTGGCCCTACCTGGGTCACGGCACCGGTATACCTTCCCCACGCGGGCTTGCCATAATATTTCAGGTCGGGTATGCGGAGAGAGCCAAATTCAAATACGGCCCATGGCCCGATGCCCAGGATATTCCAGTAGGCTTCCATTGTCTTCTTTATATCATTGCAGACGATGCATACCTGTTGAATCTGGGTGACCTTGACTTTGGCCGGACTCTGCGCTGTCACGTATACCACCTCCTTAACGGTATTTCAGCATTGAAATTCTATGCTGTGCTATTATTGACTGTCAATACAAATATTACTCAATAACGTTGTAAATTATATAATAAGCAAGGAGTGACATGCCTGGCGCTGTCCGGTGAAACCATATTTATTACCAAAAAGATTGGAGGTCTTTTGCTATGTTGTGTGAGCTGCTGGCCAAAGGGAAAGTACAAGTTATCGACCTAACCCTGCCGCTGAAAAACGGACTCAAGTATCGCACGGCTCCTGAGATTGTCTATGAGAACCATCGGCAGGGAGCGGAGGCCTTTCGCAAGCGCTGGGGCCTACCGGAAGCAGAACTTGAGGAATATGCTGCCAGCGAGACCATCACATTGTCCACTCATTCCGGAAGCCACATGGATGCCCCTTGGCACTATGGGCCCAAGTCGGAAGGGAGGCCGGCCAGAACCATTGACCGGATACCTCTTGAGTGGTGCTGCGGGGATGGAGTGCTGCTGGACTTCACTCATCGCCGGAAAGGGGAGGTAATCAGCCGGGAAGATGTAATTGAAGCCCTCCAGAAAATAGATTATACGCTGAAACCGCGGGATATCGTTCTCATCCGCACGGACTGCTGCCGGCATTTTGAGGAAGAGGGGTACCAGTATATACATCCCGGAATGAGTCGGGAAGCAACACTCTGGCTAATCGACCAAGGAATCAAGGTGATGGGCACGGATGGCTGGGGATGGGACGCTTCTCTCGACGTTCTGGTGGCGGAGTTCAAACAGGGCATCAGGGGCAGGCTGTGGGCGGCTCATTAT
>CAYFVI010000012.1:0-14655 GCA_964346525.1 uncultured Dehalococcoidaceae bacterium | reverse complement strand
GCGGCGTGGGTGGAACTGGTGAAGAGCAAGGATCGGGACGCATTTGTCCGTCAGATGAAAACGCTGAAAAGCCGGCTGGAAAAGAATAACCCCGATTTCGGCAAAGCCTATCAGAATATGTACCGGCTTGCCTCGGGATTATAGGCTTATTTCACCTCGTACGACCCGAAAATAAAGTCCAGGTCTTCCTGCAGCGCTGACAATTTCTCTGCCGGGAAAAGTTTATCATCGCCGTCCAGCATTACCTTGGTTTCCGTTTTAGCGGAACCAACGACGTGGGCTCGCAGGCATTCCTTCTCCTGAACTCTGAAGGTCAGCGTGCCGCGGGTGATAAATGAAGAGGTATCGCTGGGCAGGGCGTACGTTTCCATCTTCTCCTCGCCCAGACTGGCGCCCTGCTTCAGAACGAAATCTCTTATTTCGGAGTAGAGCAGTTCCGGGTTAACTTCTTTATAAGTCTTCCTTATCTGCATATAATATAACCTCCGCCTCCCTGACTAATAGTTAGATTTTTTAGCCGTTTTTGTCAAGTGAAGATAAGCGTTAAAAGACGGTATTTATTCCACATATTCGAATATTTTCACCGTGGGCACATTACCTGCGCCGATCTGAGGTGAGGACTGCGGTGAGCTGTAAACCAGTTTGTAGTGCTCCACTTCCTCAAGAGGCACCGGGCTGATGAATGGCGAATCGCCAATGATTCGGAACTGTCCCGATTCCTGACTTGATATATAGCTGTTCGCCTCTTCATAACTGGGGAAAAATTCGACGTTATCGATTACCTTTACGCTTCCTCCTCTCTGGAATGGTTTTTCATCGTAAGAAATGACAATCGTCTGCTCTGGAGTCACTGCCTTGCCATCGAAGTTGTACAGCCTGACCGCCAGCGAGCGGTAATACTCAGGATGAAAGAGGGTGGCCGGGGCAAGTTGGTTTCCCTCCTGTGGCACATAATAGGTATCGAAGAATATCGCTCCTTCCTGCTCTGCCCAGTGGCTCAGTGCCCATAACTTGCTCGTTGTGGTCTGGTTGTCAAGCATGATATATCTGGCCCCAAGTTTGTCGATTATAGCGCTCTCCGGGATTATTTCCTGTTCCCTACCGGTCCTCCACTCTACTTCCCGAGAGGAGTTTTCATCCTGGGACAGAAAGTATGTCGCCACATAAAACCCTCCGGGACCAGGGGTCAGGTTAACCGGCCGCTGGGCAATACGAGTTATCCAGTATCCGTAGTCAACCCAGGCCATGACCGCATAAGCGGAATCAGGATAATCATATTTTTCCCCGGTTGCAGGAGGCTCATAGCGCCGGTAGTAAAAATCCGAATCGCCAAAAGGCTCCGGGGTATTTTCCTTCATCCACTCCAGTGAGCTTATCCAGGCATTGGGGGGAGCAAAGTGCAGCTGGGAGGCAGTGCTTATTGCCGGCGTTATACTGGGGAAGAAGGCCAGGAAGAATATAATGACTGCCACTACCACGATATTTGTACGGTACAGGGCTGAGGAAAACCCCGCTGGCGACCTTCCTCTAAGCTTGCTCTTTGTTGGTAGATCCAGCCTGGGCCTGGATAGCTGCAAAAGGCCGAAAGCCTGAAGGAATTGCCAGAAGATAAAGGCAATGAGCATGGCTACCAGGACCGCCACAAGTGCCGGACTGATGGGTTTGTAAAGTACGAGGAGAATAATCGCTGCCAGGGAGACAAATATATTTAAATGCTTGGCGGACGGGTGGACGTCTTTATTCAACCGGAAAAATTCCCAGGATAGAAAACCAGCCAGCAAAGCTACATTAACGGCCAGATAGTAAGCAAAACGACGCTGGCCGAGGGTTGCCAGCAGTATTACTAGGCTCCATATCAGTAAGATGTTTTTCTCAGCGGTTAACGACTCAGGGAATATCCTGATGCTGCCTATTTTAAGTTTAGAGACCCTATCGCCGATGAAAATGCTCAGGATGTAATAAACAATGGAGTAGAGTATGAGGATGGAGGCTAGGAAAAAACCGGTATTAAAGTTTCCCCAGACGAGTTCGAAGGTGAAATCACCTCTTGGCGCCATAATCGGCTGCATTTCTATTATGGTACGTGAGGCAAACATATTGAATACATCTAGCACATTTCCCGTGAAGTTGGGGTAAATGGCACGCCCGATGAAAAGGGCCGCCACTCCCAGCGCAAACAGCGTAACCGGGTAATAGTATAATTTGAGTTTCCAGTTTTTAAATCGGCGAGAGATTGCGTGCAGGATGATGGGAATAAACGTTCCCACGAGCAGGGAGAGCCAGGGTATCAGGCTGGAAGGCATGGAGGTGAAAGTGCCACCGACGAATATGACATAGATTATTAAGGCAATAAAGAACATAATTGTCCCTGCCGGCAGGAGGTAATCGGTGCTCTCTCGCTTCAGATGGTCGAGGATGAACTGAATGGGAAAATAGAGAAGGATGATGAAGATGAAGAGCAACCCGCCAATCCAGGTCACGAGGTAGGTGCCCAAGAAGAGGCCGGCTAATAAGCTATAGACTAGTGGTCGGCGAGCTATTGCCCAGTCACGGTTCCGAAAATGGCTGAGGGTTAACCCTCTTTCCCGCGATGTTTTAATGGCCATAATGAGAAACATCATGGTGCAGGCAGTGAAAAGCGTTTCGGCGACGTGGTGGTCGGTAAACCCCATGACGGAGCGTCCCAGGTATTCGCCGGGCAGTATGGCAATAAGGCTGGCGGCAATGACCCCGGCCCAGTGCCCGAATAATTCCCGGCCGATGAAGAAAACGGGAATAACGGCGAGCGCGCCCAGTACGGCAGGAAAATATACCGCTATGATGTCAACGGTGTGCGGGGTTGGTGAACCGAGGCCGATAACCCAGACGATACCGGCCAGAAGCCAGTCAAAGAAATGGATGTTGCCCAGCTGCATGCCCGAAGGGTAGAGCAGGTACGGGTCAAAATCAATGAGGTTGGGGAAGTTGTGCACCAGATTGTCCACCAGGCGCATGTGGAAGTAAGCATCGACGCTGGAGTACTTAATCCATTCGCCGCTGAAGATCTGGTCATATGGCAGATAAACCCGGATGGACAGTGAAATGCCGAAAAACAGCAGCAGGCATAAACCGGCAATAATTCCAGGGGAAAGCCTTTTCCTCGGGCGGGCGCTCTCATCACTCATCGGCCAACTCTCTCAAGAGGGGCAGGTCTGGATTGGAAAGATTTTGCCACCCCGGTTGCTCTCCACCATATGGACAGGACAATTTACATCTCCTTGTTCAGGGTGTCCAGAAATTCGGTATTGCTCTTCGTTTTGCGCAGGCGGTCAAGTATGCGCTCAGTGGCTTCGACGAAATTGGTGGAATCAGAGGCAATAAGGCCGACCATGCGCCGCAGCAGCCATATCTTGCTCAGGCTGTTTTCTTCAATGAGCAGCTCCTCGCGGCGTGTACCGCTGCGCTGGATATCCATGGCCGGAAAGATACGGCGTTCTGACAGCCTCCGGTCAAGGTGGAGCTCCATATTGCCGGTGCCTTTGAATTCTTCATAGATTAGGTCGTCCATGCGGCTGCCGGTATCAACCAGGCAGGTGGCGATGATGGTGAGGCTGCCGCCTTCGGCGGTGTTGCGGGCGGCGCCGAAGAAGCGCTTGGCGGGGTGAAGCGCCACGGGGTCAATACCGCCGGAAAGAGTGCGACCGCTTGAGGGCATCGCCAGGTTATAGGCGCGGGTGAGGCGGGTGATGCCATCGAGGAGGATGAAGACATCCTTCCCGCTTTCCACGATGCGCTTGGCTCTTTCCAGAGCCAGCTCGGCGACGCGGGTCTGGTTCTCCACCATCTCGTCAAAGGTGGCGCTGATAACCTCGCCTCTAACGGAACGTTTCATATCGGTGACTTCTTCCGGGCGCTCTCCGATAAGGCAGACGAGCAGGTGGACATCGCTGTAGTTGGTCGATGTGGCATTGGCGATAGCTTTGAGCAGCATTGTCTTGCCGGCTTTGGGCGGGGAAACTATCAGGCCTCTCTGCCCGCGGCCGATGGGCGCAATCATATTGATCAAACGCGTGGAAAGATCACCGGGGGAATGCTCCAGGTTGATGATTCGGTCAGGAAAGGTGGGGGTGAGCGCGCCAAAATGAGGCCTTTCTTTGGACTGCTCCGGATTTATGCTATTGATGCCAAGTATCTGCAGGAGACTGTAATACTTTTCATTGCTTTTCGGCGGTCTGCCCTGCCCGACGATCATATCGCCGTTGCGCAGGCCAAAACGGCGAATCTGCGATGGGGAGATATAGACATCGGCATGGTTGGGCAGCAGCGTATCCTGCCTGAGAAAACCGTAGCCGTCACTCATGATGTCCAGGATACCGCGGCAGAATACATGGCCTTCCTGTTCCACGTCTGATTGAATCAGTTGCATGACCAGGTCTTCCTTGTTGGCGCTCTCGGCATCGGCGATGCCCTTTTCCTTGGCCAGCGTTAGCAACTCGGTTTTTGTTTTGCCTTCTAGCTCTTCAATATTCATGGTATCACCTCACTTCCATGCCCCCTTTTCTCCTCGGATGGGGAATAGTTATAG
Source organism: uncultured Dehalococcoidaceae bacterium (assembly GCA_964346525.1). Lineage (GTDB taxonomy): Bacteria > Chloroflexota > Dehalococcoidia > Dehalococcoidales > RBG-16-60-22 > E44-bin89. Next base: position 10,091 of record CAYFVI010000012.1, on the reverse strand, counting down.
TTTGAATTAATAACCTTAATTATATTAAAGCTCTGCGCGGCTAGCGAATGGTCGACTGCGGATGGCTGTATCGAAAAGAAATTCATTGCGTCCTCACTTTTCGGTGGAAAGAGGCAGTGGTGGTTGTGCACCTTCGCGCAACACGTCCTTGGCCACACCGATGAAGTCTCGGAAAAGGGGATGGGGGCGGCTGGGCCGGGAACCAAATTCAGGGTGGAACTGGCAGCTTACCATCCAGGGGTGATTGGCCAGTTCACATATTTCCACCAGTCGATTATCTGGCGAGATACCGCTGTAGACCATGCCGGCTTCTTCCAGCGCGGCGCGGAAATCATTATTGAACTCATAGCGGTGCCGGTGGCGCTCATTAATCAGTCTCTGACCGTAGGCCTGTGCCGCATGGGTGCCGGGGACCAGGCTGCAGGGGTAATTGCCCAAGCGCATCGTACCTCCCTTTTCGTGCACCTTTTTCTGCTCCGGCATGATATCAATCACCGGATAGGGTGTATCAGGGTCGAACTCGGTGGAATTCGGGCTCTCTGTTCTCAGGGCATGACGGGCGAACTCAATGACCATTACCTGTAGTCCCAGACACAGGCCAAGATAGGGTATGTCATTGGTGCGGGCGTAGCTGGCGGCCCTGACCATGCCTTCAATGCCCCGGATGCCGAAGCCGCCGGGGACGATAATGCCCTGCGCTGACCTGAGCAGCGAATCGCAGCCATCACGTTCTAGGTCTTCGGAGTGCACCCAGGAAAGGTTCAACTCTCGATTGTGGTAGAGAGCGGCGTGGCACAGCGCCTCGCGCACTGAAAAATAGGCGTCGGTTAACTCAACGTATTTGCCCACCAGCGCGATATTCACCGGCTCGTATTCTGTTTTCAATCGTTCCACCAGGCTTCGCCATTCCTTTAAATTGGTTCTTTTCATTGGCAGGTGAAGCTTATGCGCCAGCAGTCGCCCGAGTCCTGCTTCATCCAGCAATAAAGGTATCTCATAAATCGTGGATACCGTGGGCAGGGGAATAACCGCCTCTCTTTCCACATCGCAGAACAGGGATATTTTATCCCGTATGCCTTCCGGAATGGGAAGGTCACTGCGGCAGATAATGATGTCGGGCTGGATACCAATGCGGCGCAACTCATTGACACTGTGCTGGGTGGGTTTTGTCTTCAGCTCTTTGGTCGAGTTAAGGTAGGGGAGCAGGGTAACGTGTACGTAAAGAACGTTGTCCCGCCCGACATCGTTGCGCATCTGCCTGATGGCTTCAAGAAATGGCTGGCCCTCGATATCGCCCACCGTGCCACCGACCTCGATGAGGATAACATCCGCACCGGACTTATCTGCCAGACGTTTAAAACACGCCTTTATCTCGGAGGTGACGTGAGGCACTACCTGAATCGTGCCGCCGAGGAAATCCCCCCGCCGTTCTCTGGAGATGACCGCGCTGTATATCTGGCCCGAGGTCACGTTCGACTCCTGGGTTACATCAACGTCAATGAAACGTTCATAGTTGCCCAGGTCTAGGTCGGTCTCAGCGCCGTCCTGGGTGACGAACACCTCACCGTGCTGGTAGGGGGACATCGTGCCTGGGTCGACATTGAGATAAGGATCGAGTTTCTGTGCCGTGACTTTGAGCCGACGGCTCTTCAGAATGGTGCCCATAGAAGCGACGGTTACACCCTTGCCAACAGAACTAACTACACCGCCAGTTACAAAGATATACTTTGGCATACAGGAAACCAAATTTTACCAAACTATCAAGAAAAACCTTCGCTTTTCTTGGCAGCATGTTTATTGAGGTTGGACTTTGACAACGGATGGCACCGATTACACGGGGACGTTCCAGTTAATATATACAGGGAAATCACGTCAGCTGTCAAGTTTCTAATGGGGGGTTTCTTTTATTATAAAGTTCCAGATACCCTTTGTCAAGTTGGGCGCAGCTAAAGCCCGTGGTAGTGAGGTGGGGTGGTTAATCGTGCTATAATCTATATGGAGAAACGCTGTGGCTGAAGGAGACAGGTGCCGATGGATGAACTAAAGGTATTCACGGGCAATGCCCACCCGGAGCTGGCCAGGGAGGTGGTCAATTATCTTGGCATACCTCTGGGTAAGAACGAGGTATTTCAGTTCAGCAACGAGAATATCTTTGTCCGCATTCTGGAGAATGTCCGCGAGCGTGATACCTTTGTCATTCAGCCAATGTGCTCGCCGGTCAGCACCAATATCGTCGAACTGCTGATTATGCTGGACGCTCTCAAACGAGCGTCAGCCAAGCGGATTACGGCGGTCGTGCCGTACTATGGATACGGGCGCACCGACAAGAAAGACCAGCCTCGCGTCCCCATCACGGCGAGGCTTATTGCTGACCTGTTGACCGTGGCCGGGGCGGACCGGTTGCTGACGGTTGACCTGCACGCCGCGCAGATTCAGGGATTTTTCAGTATTCCGGTGGACGAACTAACGGCACTGAATCTACTGGCCAATTATTTTAAGGAAAGCAAATTTGATGACCTGGTGGTGGTGGCGACCGACATCGGCATCACCAAGCGGGCGCGGGACATGGCTGAGAAACTCAATGCGCCACTGGCCATTATGGAGAAACGGCGTATCGGCAATGTTGACCAGGCGGAGACACTGAACGTCATCGGTGAGGTGGAGGGCATGACCGCACTCACCGTGGATGATGAGATAGATACGGCGGGGTCTCTGGTCAACGTTGTTGAGACGCTGATTAAGAACGGTGCCAAGGAAGTGTACGCTTGCTGTACCCACCCCATTTTCTCCGGCCCGGCTATTCAGAGAATCAGCTCCTGTCCGGTAAAAGAAGTGGTGGTGACCAATACCGTTCCGGTGAAGGATGAGAAAAAAGCGGACAAGATAACGGTTCTCTCCATGGCGCCACTGCTCGGCGAGGCCATCAGCCGCATCCATACCGGCCAGTCCATTGGTGCCATGTTTGAGTGAGCAGCGGTGACAAAGCAGAGAAAAGCAGTGACAATATACCGGGCGGCCAGCGAGGCTGAAGCCCGGATTATCAAGAGCTTTCTGGAGAGCAATGGCATACCGTGCCTGATGAAAGCGAATGCCGCCCCTTCCGTGCACGCGTTTGCCGTTGATGGCATGGGCGAGGTAGCCATCATGGTATGGGAAGATATCGCCGATAAAGCCCGGGAGCTCATCAGGGAGAAATAGGATGCTTAAGTGGCTGGGCAATCTGGTTGATTCTAATGAAAAGCAGCTGAAAAAACTCCAGCCGATTGTCGAGCGGATAAACAGTCTTGAGGCACAGTTTGAGAAACTCAGCGATGCTGAACTGCGGGCCAAAACGGATGAATTCAAGGCTCGTTTCAGGGGCGGCGAAAAGCCTGACCAGATTTTGCCTGAAGCCTTTGCCGCCGTGCGTGAAGCCGCCAAAAGAACCATCGGCCAGCGCCACTTCGATGTCCAGCTGATGGGAGGCATTGTCCTGCATCAGGGGAAAATCGCCGAGATGAAGACCGGCGAGGGCAAAACGCTGGTGGCCACCCTTCCCCTCTACCTGAATGCGCTTACCGGCGCCGGCTGTCACTTGGTGACGGTGAACGATTACCTGTCCCGGCGCGACCCGTACTGGATGGGGCCGATTTACCACCTGCTGGGACTGACCGTGGCCAGCATCTACCCGCAGCAGACGCCGGACGAACACCAGCCGTCGCGACTTTACGACCCGGAATACGATTCAGGAGACAGCCGCTGGCGACATTTCCGCCCTGTTTCCCGGAAAGAAGCGTATGAGGCCGACATCACCTACGGCACGAGCAGCGAATTCGGTTTCGACTATCTGCGCGATAATATGGTGGTGGACCTGACACAGAGCGTGCAGCGCGAGCTGAACTACGCCATCGTGGATGAGGTGGATAACCTGCTCGTTGATGAGGCCCGCACTCCTCTCATCATCAGCGGTCCAGCGGAAGAATCCGGCCAGATATACAATGTGTTTGCCCGCCTCATCCCCCGCCTGAGAGCCGGGGTGGACTACGTTGTTGATGAAAAAGAACGGAACGTCAACCTAACCGATGCCGGCATCAGCACCATGGAAGCGATACTCAAAAGAGAGGGATTGCTGAAGTCGCCGAATCTCTATGATCCGGCCAATTACGGTTTCACCCGTTTTCTGGACAATGCCCTGAAGGCCCACGTGCTTTTCCGGCGCGATAAAGATTATGTGGTCAAGGACGGCGAGGTTATCATCGTTGATGAGTTCACCGGGCGGCTGATGTTCGGTCGCCGTTATGCCGAGGGGCTGCACCAGGCGATTGAGGCCAAGGAGAAGGTCAAGGTGCAGCGGGAGACGATGACCTATGCCACCATTACCATCCAGAACTACTTCCGCATGTACGGGAAGCTGGCCGGGATGACCGGCACCGCCGCCACCGAGGCGGAGGAATTTCACAAGATATACAGCCTTGAGGTGATGGTCATCCCCACCCATATGCCGATGATTCGAGAGGACTTCCCCGACCAGATTTACAAGAACGAGAAGGGGAAATTCGGTGCCGTGGCGGAAGAAGTGAAGAGGTTGCATCAGGAGGGCCGGCCGGTGCTGCTGGGCACCGTTTCCATTGAGAAATCCGAATATTTGAGCGACCTTATGAAACGCAAGGGTATTCCCCACGAGGTGCTCAACGCCAAGAACCACGAGAGGGAAGCCTATATCATCGCCCGGGCCGGTGAGCCGGGGGCGGTTACTGTGGCCACAAATATGGCGGGCCGGGGCGTTGACATCGTGCTGGGGGGGAGCCTGGACGGCCTGGGTGAAACGGAATGGCAGGAGAAACATAATAAAGTGGTATCCGCCGGCGGGCTGCACGTCATCGGCACGGAGCGCCACGAGGCACGGCGCATCGATAATCAGCTCCGGGGTCGGTCGGGGCGACAGGGCGACCCGGGCAGCTCGCGCTTTTACGTTTCTCTCGAGGACGAGGTGGTGCGGCGCTTCGGCGGCGAGCGTATCAAGGGTATCATGGACTGGGTGGGGATGGACGAAAGCACACCCATCGAGAACAAGCTGGTGAACCGCTCCATCGAGGGGGCCCAGGTCAGGGTGGAGGGCTTTCACTTTGATATGCGCAAACACCTCGTCGAGTATGACGACGTGGTCAACAAGCACCGCGAGCTTATCTATACTGAGCGCCGCAAAATCCTCAGTGGCACCGACCTCAGGACAAACATCCTGTCCATGGTGCAGGATGAGATACGCAATATGGTGGCCAGTCACATCGCCGATGAGCACGGCGTGGACTGGGACATGGAAGGCCTGCTTGCCGACGTGGCCACGGTCTTTCCGCTGCCCCCGTCATTGACCGCCGATTCGTTGCTGGAACTGAGGCCGAAAGATATTGAGGAGAAGCTGGCCGGGCTGGCGGAGACGCTTTACGGGGAGAGGGAGAAGGAGCTGGGGGAGGAAAACATGCGGGTGCTCGAGCGTCTGGTCATGCTGCGCATTATCGACAATCTATGGGTGGAGCACCTCACGGCGATGGAAAACATGCGCCTTCAGGCTGGCTGGCAGACATTGCGCCAGACGCGGGCGGTGGATGCCTACAAGAGCCAGGGCTACCGGCAGTTCCAGACGCTGCTCGATACTATTCAACATGATGTGGTCCATACCATTTATCACGTGAGCATTGTTAAAAAAGAACCGTCGGCGCAGGCACCGTCGCCGATGGCCCAGGTGGTCGGGCGCGGCCCCGCCGCCAGTAAAAAGCAGAAAGCCAGGGTGGGTGGCCGGAAGATTGGGCGCAATAACCCCTGTCCCTGCGGGAGCGGCAAGAAATACAAACACTGTTGCGGAAGGTGATACGAAGTCATGATGAGTGAAGAACAGTTGAAGGAATTGCGTCAGGAAGTAGGCGGAGAGCTGGACCAGCTGGCCAATCTGGAAAGAGCGCTCACCGGGGAAGAGAGGAAGCAGCGGAACAAACTCCGCATTAGAAAGTACGTGCTCGACAAGATAAAAGAGGCCAAGGATAAAGGCCAGAGAAGCGACGAGCTCTTCAATACCACCTACTACCAGATGCTGGTGCCGTGGGGGGAGAAACACCCCGTCCTGTTCTTCCTCTGGATGCGCATTATAAAGGCGCGGTGGTGGGGTGTCACGGCGTATAAATACGGGGATGTCTGGGATAAGAGGGAGAAGTGATCCAGACGGAAGGCTAAATGACTAACACAGAAATCGCGCAGGTATTTCTAGAGATCGCTGAGATGTTAAAGCTCAAAAAGGACAATATCTTCAAGATACGGGCGTATGAGAAGGCGGCGCGTGCCATCGCCGAATTACAGATGGATGTGGCGCAACTGGCGGCGGAGGGGAGGTTAAAGGAGATACCGGGGGTGGGAGAGGCCATAAACAAGAAAATCACCGAGCTGGTGGCCACCGGGAAGCTGGCTTTCTACGAAAGACTGAAGGCCGAGTTCCCGGAGAAAGAAAGCTCGGTCCAGGGAAAAGGCTAAAATGAAAGGCGCAGCCGAGCGGACGACGTTTTCCAAATCGCTTACGGCCAGCGATGCCGAGGCCATCAGGCACCTGGAGCAGGAAATTGCCGGCGGCCGGCACTGGTACGTGGCCCTGCTGGAGGCGATGGGGATGTGGAGCTCCGCGCTGGAAGACCATCAAGGCCGGATGTACCGATACCTCATTGCCGGGGAGGCATTCGACTGGCTGCTGCTGGCGGAGCGACTGTGCGCGACGGTTGATGGGCTTCTGCCCGTGGACGAAAAAGAGTCTCTCCTTTTCCACGCCCGACCTCCCCTGAAGCTTAACCCCGATGAAGTCAAGGCGCTCATCGGCCAGAGCAAGTACCACCAGTATTTGAACTACTTCTACGGCGTTACCGTAGAGCAGGCTATGATAATGGCCGTCGAGGAGGAGGTGCTCAAAGAAAGGCGGGTGTCCGGCTTCAACAACGATATCGAGGTCAACGATGAGGCATACCGCCGGATTTACGGAGAGAGCCGGCAGGCATTGCTCAAGCGCTTCCGCAAGCAAGCCGGCTATCCGCAGCTTAGGTCAATTACGCTGGCCGAGATGAAGGAATTCGCCTACTGGCTGTTCAAATACCGCATTGAGCAGTGCGAGCATGCCAAAGTGGCCAGCGATACCCAGAAGGCGCTGGAATACTTGAAACGACAGTGGGCAATCAAGGGCCTTTTCGGTGTTCTGGCGGCTGAGGACATATCCGCAAGACAGCCGCGCTGACGGCATATCTTGCGCACTACTCGTTTTCCGTTTCTTTTGGTGCCCGCACCACCAGCACGGGCACACTCGTCGCACGCAGTACTTTGGCGGTGATGCTGCCGAAGGTAAGCCGGCTGAGCCCGGAACGACCGTGAGTTGACATGGCGACAAGGTCAACCTTGAGCTCATCCGCCGCTTTCAAAATTTCGTCGGCTGCTTTGCCTGTAGCCACCTCAGTCTTGACCTTGATTCCTTTGTTTTTCAGGCATTCCCCGGCTGTGCTCAGGTATTCCTTGGCCTTTCGGGTGATGTAGGCTATCTCTTTGTCCGTATAGGGCACCTGAACGCTTGCCTCCCCGGCAATCACGTAGTGGCTCAACGAGGTCAATACCTGGAAGAGAATTACCTCCGTCTTTACGTCCGGCGCTATCTTGGCGATGAGCCTCTCTACGTGGTCCAGAGCCGCTTCGCCGACTTTAGAACCGTCCAGTGGAACCAGAATTCTCTCGAAGATCTCCCGCCTCCTCAGAGTTTACTGACCTGCTCCTTCAGTCGTTCCAGCCTGCTAATTATAGTGTACAGCTTCTGGCGCTCCTTATCAATAACCGGTTTCGGCGCTTTGGCTAAAAATTCTTGGTTGTTCAGTCGGGCTTTCAGGCGTTCCATCTCAGCCTGACCCCGGTCTATCTCCTTTTGCAATCGTTTCCTTTCCGTTTCCAGGTCGAACATGCTGGACATGGGAATGATAACCTCGGCATCCTTGAGGACAGATACCACCGATTCCTCCCGCGAGGCACCTTCATCGCGTTGCTGCAAAAAGACAACTGGCCTGGCCCTTGCCAGCGTCTGGATGGTCTCGGTATAGGGAACGATAGACGCGGTCAGCTTGTCGGCGTAAATCTGAGCCTCTATCCAGCGGCTGGCCTCCACGCCGTGATGGGCCCTGGCGTTGCGGATGGCGCGGACGATTTCGATAATTGTCTCCATGGCCCGTTCCGCCCCCCGGTCAATAGCTTTTTTATCGGCCTCAGGGTAGGCGGAAATCATTATGGACTCGGCTTTCTGCCAGTTATCAGGCAGGGCACGTTTCAGATTCTGCCACAGCTCCTCGGTGACGAAGGGCATATAGGGATGCAACAGTCGCAGCGAGGTATCAAGCACGTGAACCAGTACCGGGAGCGGCGATGGCAGGTCGCTGTCGGGGCGGAGGCGGATTTTGGCGAACTCGATGTACCAGTCGCAGTACTCGCCCCAGAGGAAATCGTGTATCTGGCGCAGGGCCTCGCCGAGCTGGAATTCACCTATTTGACTGGACACGCTGGCTGCGGTGCGATTGAGCCGACTCAAGATCCAGCGGTCCTCCAGCGGCAACTGTTCCGGAATTTTCAGCTCCTTCGTGCCGGGTTCGATGCTCCGGATTACAAATCGCGTGGCGTTCCACAGTTTATTGGAGAAGTTGCGTCCGGCTTCCAGCCGGGATGTTGCCAGCTTGATATCATTGCCCGGTGCCGTGCCGGTGGAGAGGGCTAAGCGCAGGGCATCGGTGCCGTACTGCTCGAGCAGGACGATGGGGTTGAGAACGTTGCCCCTGACCTTGCTCATCTTCTCCCCTTTTTCATCGCGGATGAGTCCGTGCAGGAAGACAGTGTGGAAGGGGATGTCGTTGCAGTCGGCGATGCCCATCATTATCATACGGGCCACCCAGAAGAAGAGAATGTCGTAGCCGGTCTCCATGACCGATGTCGGGTAAAAATAGCGCAGGTCTTCGGTGTCGTCCGGCCAGCCGAGTGTGGAGTGCGTCCACAGCCCAGAGCTGAACCAGGTATCCAGCACGTCCGGATCCTGTTCCAGCCTGGTTGAACCGCATTTCGCGCAGGTAGTGAGGTCTTCCACGGAAACGGTGAGCGCATCGCAATCTTGGCAGTACCATACCGGTATGCGGTGCCCCCACCACAGCTGGCGGCTGATGCACCAGTCTCTGATATTATCCATCCAGTTGAGGTAAACTTTTGTGAAGCGCTGGGGGACGATGCTTATCCGCCCGCTGGTCACGGCTTCTATAGCTGGTTTTGCCAGTGTCTCAGCTTTAACAAACCACTGCTGGCTGGCGATGGGCTCGATCATAGTCTGGCAGCGGATGCAGTGCCCCACGGCGTGGGAATGCGGCTCAACCTTGATGAAGAGCCCGTCTTTCTCAAGGTCTTCGATAATGGCTTTGCGGCAGGCGAAGCGGTCCATCCCAGCGTAAGGACCGGCGTTCTGGTTCATGGTGGCGTCATCGTTCAGGATGTTGACCAATGGTAAACTGTGGCGCTGGGCCACCTCGAAGTCAACCGGGTCGTGGGCCGGGGTTATCTTCACCGCGCCGGTGCCGAATCTGGGGTCTACCGCCTCGTCGGCGATAATCGGGATGGCGCGGTGTACCGCGGGCAGGATTGCCTTTCTACCAATCATATTTTTAAAGCGCTTGTCTTTGGGGTTGACGGCGACTGCGGTATCGCCGAGTATCGTTTCCGGCCGGGTGGTGGCCACGGTGATGAACTCTTTATCGTTATCGGCCAGGGGGTAGCGGACATAGTACAGGTGCCCGCCGATGTCCCTGTGCTCGGTTTCAAGGTCAGAGAGGGCGGTGGAGCAACGGGGACACCAGTTGATGATGCGCTCGCCACGGTAAATCAGTCCCCTCTCGTAGAGCCGGACAAAGGCGGTGCGTACGGCCCGGCTCGGCCCCTCGTCCAGCGTGAATACCTCGCGGTCCCAGTCGCAGGAGATACCTAATCGCTGGTGCTGTTTCGAGATGGCGCCGCGGCAGCTATTTGCCCACTGCCACATCCTTTTAACGAACTCTTGCCGGCCCAGCTTGTGGCGG
>CAYFVI010000011.1:0-9901 GCA_964346525.1 uncultured Dehalococcoidaceae bacterium | reverse complement strand
AAATCGGAATACATTGTTGATATTTCCTCCCGGGTTGCCACCGGACATCTTGACCTTGAAAGCCTGCACGCGTTTCCTGACGAAGAAATAATCCAAATGCTCACCGGCCTTCGTGGCGTAGGACTTTGGACGGCGCAGTGGCTGCTTATCCGTGCCCTGGGACGTGATGATGGCTTCCCTCACGATGACCTGGCACTCTGCCGTGTCCTGGGGCAGTTGGTGAATAAGGACAAGCCTTTAAAGCCGGAAGAGGCGCTGGAGTACTCATCTCGCTGGTCGCCATATCGCAGCTATGTCACCGCTTACCTGTTCGCAGCCATACGTTCGGGATATGTTTTCCCACCGCTGTCATCGGAATAAAAAACAGCGTATTAAAACAGGGAAAACGTTATCTCCTCGCTGGTGATGAATTCAAGCAGCGCCGGACGATTCTCCTCTCGATTGGCCCGGACCGCTCGCTGTATGGCCGGTATGATATCCCCAGGTTTTTCCACCCTTTCACCGTAGCCTCCCATGGCGCGCCCCATATCGGCGTAGTTGCCACCGAGGTCCCGGCTGCCGTACAGCTCGTGTGAGATAGGCATGTCATGTGTCTCAATGGCCATGGTGAAGTTGTTCAGCACAATGGTGATAACGGGTATTTTGTTACGCACCGCGGTTTCAAAATCGAGTCCCACCATACCGAAAGCGGCATCGCCCATGAAGTTGATGGACAGCTTCTCCGGCCGGGCCAGTTTGGCCCCCATGGTCAGGCCAAGGCCGGTGCCCAGTCCGTGCGACTTGCCCCAGCCCAGATAGCTCCGTGGTGTCGTTGCCGGATAGAAAGGGACCAGCTGGTCGCGCGGGCTGCCGGCGTCATGGGTAACGATGGCGTCTTTTGGGTCGATGGTATGCATTAAGTCCCAGATAACGCGGTAGGCGTTAAGCGGTACTTCGTCTGAAGTGAGCTTGGCCATCCATCCCTTCATCCACTCCTCTTTTATCTTTTTTATCTCGGCAGCAACGCTGCCATTGTCTTTTCGTCCTTGCTTGCCTAGGCGTTCTTTAATTGCCTCGGCGAATTGCCGGAGCACCAGTCTGGCATCTCCGATGATGGGGTAGTCAGCAAAATAGTTTTTGTTAATGTCTTCGGCATCGGCGGTGGCGTGAACGATTGTTTTTCCATCAGGTATCTTGGCCGACATACTGTGACGGGAAAAGCTGCAACCAATGCCGAAGATTACGTCGGCCTTATTGAGAAAATGATGCACCGGTTTGGTCATAACGCGGGAACCTGTTCCCAGAGAGAGGGGGTGGTTTTCCGGGAAAACGCTCTTGCCCAGGAGGGTGGTCATTACCGGCGCCTGCAGCAGCTCGGCAAACTCCAGGAGCTCATCCCATGCCTCAGCGTAGAGCACTCCTTGGCCGGCATGGATAACTGGACAGCGGGCATTTACCAGTAATTGGGCAACTTTATCTATATCATTCGGGTCACCGGCGGCCCGCGATGATATAATCGGGCGATAGTCGAAAGGCTCTATCTCCTGGGTGGCGATATCGGCAGGTATTTCCAGCATTACCGGGCCTGGCTTGCCCATGCGCAGCAAAGAAATAGCACGGCGCATCACATCCGGTATCTGCTGGGCAAGATTAACTCGCTCTATCCACTTGGTTACTGTTTCGTAGCTGCGTACCGAGCTGAAATATGGTTTGATGCTGGAGCGGTCGCTGCGATGTCCCAGGGGGAGCAGGAGCATCGGCACGGAGTCGGAATAGGCGGTGGCGACGCCGGAAAAGGCATTCTCAGCGCCCGGCCCATACTGCATGGCGAAGACACTGAGGCGTTTCCCGTTGGTGACTCGGCTGTAGCCGTCAGCAATGCCCACACCAACGCGCTCCTGCCGGCAAACGACAGGCCGCAGACCGGCCTGGGCGGAAGCATCTATGATGACTGTGGTCGGGAAACAACTGAGAAACTCCGCTCCCTCACGTTTGAGAACATCCGCGATAGCATCATTAACTTTCAAGATAAAACACCTCCAGATTTATATTCTATCGATTTTACCACAAGTGAATCCGCGGTTGCATTTTCCGGCACACGTAGCTGCTGGCTCGAATCCTGCCCGGCCACTAAAATAATGAATCACCACCGCCGCTATTATCTGCAAGAAGGCCGCTAATGCTGCGAAGCAGGCTGAACCAAGTTGGTGGTGGTTCCATGGAGAAAGTGAATTACATTGTCAACCGCCATGTCCAGGCCGGCCAGTGTGGCCTCCGGGACCATGGCCGCGGTATGTGGCGACAGGACTACATTTTCCAGGTTACGCAGCGGATGGTCATGCGTCAGCGGTTCGTGAGCGAAAACATCCAGACCGGCACCGGCTATCGCGCCATCTGTCAGAGCTTCTATCATGTCCTGTTCATTGATTATGGAGCCACGTGCCGTGTTAATCAATATCGCCGTTGGTTTCATCAGCATCAACTCGCGTCTGCTGATGAGATTATTGGTCTGCGGCAAGCCCAGCACATGAATTGACACCACATCCGACTGGCGCATCAGCTCGTCAAGGGCAACAAACTCGACACCGTATTGAACAGCCCGTTCCGGCGAAGGGTTGAGTGTCCAGGCAATGACCTTCATACCGATGGACTTCCCAAGCTGTATCATCCGCTGTCCGATGCTTCCCGTACCTATCACTCCCAATCTCTTGCCGGAAAGCTGTAAAGCGTAGCCGCGTGCCCATCCACCAGCTCGAAGGTCACGGTCATTCTGAGCTATTTTGCGGGCTACCGCCAGCATCAGCGCCAGTGCCATCTCGCCGACGGCCACGGCGGAATAACCGGATGTATTGGTAACGGTTATCTTGAAGTCGGATGCGGCGCTTATATCCACGTTATCGAACCCCAACCCGTATATGGATATTAACTTTAGCTTCGGGCAGTTCTTCATTACGTTTCGACTGAAGATGCTGGTGGCGCGGATATTGAGCACGATATCGGCATCGGCAATTCGAGTTAGCAACTCTTCATCGCTCAAGGCCCGTGAGTCATAGATGCGCACTTCGCCAAGCTGTTTGAGTCGTTCCTCTTCGGCGGTTCCGGCAAATACCGGCGGCTCATCGTCAGGAACAACGATTTTTATCAAGGGAAAACCTCCTGTTCAATAAATCGAAATTAAAAGTGCTGGCTTTAATTCTTATCTGGAGAGCCAGCCGCCGTCCACATTCAAGATAGCGCCGTGCACGTAATCGCTGGCCGTTGACGCCAGAAAGACGGTGGCTCCCTTCAGGTCATCCGGCTCCCCCCAGTGTCCCGCGGGTATCCGGTCGAGGATGGCTTTGCTGCGCACGGGGTCTTTGCGCAGCGCTTCTCCCATCCTAGTTACCATATAGCCGGGGGCAATGGCGTTTACGTTAACGCCATGTGCCGCCCACTCGTTGGCTAGCGCCTTTGTCAGTTGGCCGATTCCGCCTTTGCTGGCGGCATAGCTGGGTACCAGAATCCCTCCCTGAAAGGTAAGTGCCGATGCGGTGAAAATCACCTTGCCGGAGCCTCTGGCCACCATGTCCTTGCCTATCTCACGGGTCAGGACGAAGTGAGAACTGAGGTTGACCTCCATGATTTTATTCCAGTACTCATCAGGGTGCTCGACCGCCGGCTTGCGCATGATGGTGCCGGCATTGTTTACCAGGATGTCGATAACCGAGTTTTCCGACTTTACCCGGGCGATAAAGCTATACAGGGCCTTGCGGTCTGAGAAGTCGCATTGATAGCCTTTGAAATTCTTCCCCAGAGCTCTTACCTCCTGCTCAATATCGCTGCCGGACTCTTCTAGGGTGGCACTTACGCCGATGATGTCGGCTCCGGCCTCGGCTAAGCCCAGGGTCATCGCTCTGCCTAGGCCGTGCTTGCAGCCGGTGACCAGCGCCACCTTTCCATCCAGTTTGAATTGCTCCAGAATGCTCATTTCTACTCTCCTTTTTAACAACTTTTATCTTTCCGGTCTGGTAATGAGTTCAGACAACGGCTATGGCATTTATTTCAATCAGCATTTCTTTAAAGATGAAGTCTGTGCCGACGAGGGTACTGGCCGGCGGCCTCTGTTTAAAATATTTTGCCCGGATTTCGGCATGTTTATCCCGCTGGCTGGCGTCCCGGAGGAAAAAAGTAACCTGGACGACATCATCCAAGGCTGCTCCGGCTTTTGCCAGTATGGTTTTTATTTTCTCCAGAGCCACTCTTGTCTGGTCCTCAAGGTCGCCTTCATTCAATACCCGTCCTTCAGCATCTTTTCTGAGCCCATTTTGCCCGGCAACGTATATCTGCTTTGTTACCTCGCTGACAACCACTCCCGGAACATAATACAGATGTTTCTTCATTAATTCGTCTTTGTGCTCTTCTGGAAATACGTCCCAGCCGATTTGTTCTCGCTTTGCCATTTGCCGAGGACCCCCTTAATATATTTGAGTAATTACGATTTTAACCCGTTATATTTATTTGTCAAATCGTGCCTTATTCAGTTCTAGTCTGGATGGCTCAGGGGTTATGCCTTATTGCAACAGAAAAGCACGGAGGAAGGGCATATTTCTCGCTCCTCCGTGCCTGTTATACGGGTGGTTTCCCCGAGGTTCTAAATCACACCCTCCTCTTTTAGTTGCTTGATATCGGCGTCAGAGTAGCCCAGTCCATTCAGTATTTCGTTGTTGTGTTCACCCACTTCGGGTGCAATTCCGGCCTTGGCCGGCGTCTTGTGGAATTTCCAGGGGAAGCCGACCTCTTTTATCTTGCCCACCCGGGGGTGGTCAACCTCGATGATATACTGGTTGGCGACGGCATCTGGGTCGACCGCGGCTTCTGCCAAGGTGTTGATTGGAGCGCTGACCACATCGGCCTCACGAAGCAGCTTCAGCCAGTGCTCACGGGTATTGGTAGCGAACAGCCGGTCCATGGTATCCAGGAAGGTTTTTTTCGTCTCCGGGGAAGCCCCGATATCTCCTAACCGGGCACAACCGACTTTGTCCAGTTCCTCGGCAAGGCCGGTGTTCTCCAGGCCTTTCCGCCAGCGCTCTTCACCAACCACCTGGATGATAAAGGGCTTACCATTCTTGTCGGTGAAGGTAGCCGTCAGATTCGGTGCTTGGCCAGTGAACATGCGTATCCGGCTGCGTGGCATCATTTCACCGGTGAAGAGGACACGCGTCATGGAAAAGCCCATCAGGCGGATCTGGCCGCCAAGCAACGAGGTCTCAATCAACTGGCCTTCGCCGGTCTTTAACTTGTGGTACAGGCCGACCATCACCGCCTGAAAATTTAGAAAGGCGGCGGTTTCGTCCCCCACCGCAATCTGACCGGTCGTCACACGGGCACCTTCCTCGCCATAGCTGAAGCAAATGCCGCCCATCGCCTGGGCTATGCCATCAGTTCCCGGCAGCTTGGCGTTTGGCCCGTCTGGACCGTAGGCCGAGGCGCTGAGATAAACAATTCCTGGGTTTATCTTGACTAGGTCCTCGTAACCGCAGCCAAGACGCTCGGCCACGCCGGGGCGGAAGTTCTGAGCGAAGACATCGGCATCCTTCACCAGCTTGCAGAGTATCTCTCTGGCCTTATCTTTTTTCAGGTCCAGCGTGATGCACTTGAAACCCCGGTTGTTGGTCTCAAAGTAAGGGCTGATTGGGAAATTGGGTGTTACGCCAAGCTGTCTGCCCAGCTCACCTCTCGGTGGTTCTATCTTGATTACCTCGGCCCCAAGGTCGGCCATCATGCTGAACGCGACTGGTGTCTGCTGAAACATGATAAGACAGACACACTTTACTCCTTCTAGTGGACGCGCCATTTTGCTATTACCTCCTTATACAGTTTCTTCCTTATGGGCAGCAAATCGCCCATACCCCACAAAAGACGCCAATCCGATTTTATTCGCCAGCGAAAAGTTTCTTATAGTATTCCATTCTGCCCACAAACTGGGGTGCCAAAACAGTATTATCGGGAATGACATTAATCACTGAAGTTTTCCCCGAATTAAAGGCCCTTTCAAGGGCGGGCTTGAGCTGCTGTGGCTCGGTAACCAATTCCCCGTGGCATCCCATCTCGGCAAAGATTTTATCATACCTGATGTCGGGTAGCATGCTCCAGTCGCAATCCTTCACGTCCGGTGGCAGAATCTCCTTTTGCGCAGTGTGGCCTATCCAGCTGCTGTTGTTGAAAAGCAGGTAGCATGCCGGGATGTTGTAACGGGCCGCGGTTTCAATATCAAATCCGGCAATCCCCATACCGCCATCACCCAGAAGGTCAACGACCTGTTTGCCCGGCCTGGCCAACTGGGCACCAATGGCGATGCCCACGCCGTGGCCAACACCGCTCCAGGTGGCACCGTCAAGTATCTGTCCGGCAAAGGAGGCCTTTATCTTGTCTGTGGCGAATCCAGCCATGCAGAAAGAGTCCAGAATAATGGTGGCATCTCTATCTAGGAAATCGACAAGCTCGGCGGCCACGAAGTGAGGATTAATCGGCTTGTTATTGCGCACCTCATCTATAAGCGCTTTTGCCTTGGCTGCGTCTTCCTCTCTCACCTTTTTGACTATACCCAACCATTCACTCCTGTCCGACTTCTTCTTCATGATGTCCTTGGCACAGTCTATCATCTGACGCAAGACTGGCTTGGGACTGCCCAGAATTGATACCTCTGTGGACAGTCTGGTGGTCAGTTCCTCCGGGTCTTCAGATACCTGAATATATCTGACATTCTCCACCGGGAAACGTGGTGGCATACCGAAGCCTTCGAGCATATTCATTCTCAGGCCGAAGATGGCGATAACATCAGCCTGCATCTGGATGGGTCTGCGGAAGCCAGCACCAAAGGCCAGCGGGTGGTCTTCGGGTACGGCGCCTCGCCCCATTCTCCGCGTCAGTACTGGAATTTCAAGCAGCTCGACAAATTCCCTGAGTTCCTCCGAGGCATCAGACCAGTAAATACCATCGCCGCCGATAATCACCGGTTTTTTAGCCTCAAGTAACATGCGCGTTGCTTTTTCCACCATCTGCGGGTCGCCGGCGGGTCGGGATGGGGCGGCGCAGAAACCGTGCGGTAAATAGCCTCGCAAGGAACCCTCCTCCCCGGCCACCAGCCCCTGGATATTTATGGGAAATTCAAGACCCACCGGTCCGCAGGGATAGGTGGTGGCATCCCGGATGGCTTTCTGGGTAAAGTAAGCGGCCATGGAAGGGTCAATGATTCGCCTGGTCCACTTGGTGAAATGGCCTGATAACGGCTCGGCATATGCCTCTTGGAAAGGGCCCCAGCCGTCTTCTTCTGTGGCATGCTGTCCGAAAAGACAAATTACCGGGCTCCTGGCCAGGTAGGCTTGGTACATGGCTGATATCATATTGCCAAAACCAGGGCCAGCTGTGCCCATAGCTACTCCTACCTTACCACTGGCTCTGGCCCATCCATCGGCCATATAGACACCTGACTGTTCATGCCGCATGTGATAGCACTTTATACCGGCTCTGCCAAACGCTACCTGAAGCTGCCAGACGTGACCACCGTGAACAGCGGCGTACCAGTCTACACCCTCCTCTTTTAAAATCTTGGCTACTGCACTTACGACCTTGACCTCTGCCATTTTTACCTCCATTAATTATTACTGCTGTTATATTTTAAAATGCTATATTACAAATCTCAAATTTAGGGCTTACGGCCCTTTACCCAGTTTGGTAATCCGGGCCATTGGCCATTTTGGAACTCAAATACAATCCTTTGCGGAAAGATTGTCAATTTTTGCAATTTTTTCTCTAACGATATAATATTCAAAAATCCAGGGGAAAGATTTTCGTGGCATAAAAATATTTTAGGAGAAGAACTATGGGAAAAAGAATAGCCATATTAGGGGTCGGGGCTATAGGGGGAAGTATAGGCGCTTACCTGATAAGAGGAGGCTGCGATGTCGTATTGATAGACCAGTGGGCAGCACATGTGGAAAAGATGCAAAAAGATGGCTTAAAACTCACGGATGCTGAAGGTGAGTTCACCGTGCCTGCCCGGGCCTTTCCTTTGAGTGATGTCAGCCGCCTCCGGGAGCAGTTCGATGTAGTATATCTCTCGGTTAAATCGTATGACACGCGGTGGTCAACCTATTTCATCGAGCCATACCTGAAACCGACCGGATTTATCCTGCCGGCTCAAAATTCATTGAATGACGAGCTGGTAGCCAGTATTGTGGGCTTCAACCGCACGGTTGGCTGTGTGCCGGTCATCGGCGCCGCCGTATATGAACCAGGCCATGTCCTCCGCACCACTCCGATGACCATGCACTGCTTCATCGTCGGTGAGCTATCGGGAATTATAACTCCCAGGGTTACCGAAATCGTGGATTCATTGAAAACCATGGGCCCCTGTGAGGCAACCAGCAATATATGGGGTACACGCTGGTCTAAAATGATTATCAACTGCATGGGCAATACCATCGCTGGACTTATAGGTCCGGCTATATCCTCGTTGAATGCCGAGCAGCTAAATACACTCAATTTAATCAGAACTGTTACCGCTTGTGAAGTGACCCGGGTTGCCCATGCCCTCGGCGTGGACGTAGAACCGATCTGGGAGATTCCCGCTCGCGAATTTGCCCAGGCGGCCGATACGGATGCCATAAATAAATTGAAGGAAAAACTGGCAGCAGCCTTGCAGAAGATATACCTTACCCCGGAGCAGACCCAGAAGGTAGGCGCTCCGGGTCGCCCGTCGCTTCTTCAGGACGTGATGAAGGGCAGACGAACCGAAGTGGACTTTCTCAATGGCTATGTCGTTAAGAAGGGAAAAGAGGTGGGGGTTCCCACGCCTATGAACGAGGCTATCGTGGGCCTAATGAAGAGGTTAGAGAGAGGGGAAATCAAGCCAGACCCATCTGCACTGGACCAGCTTAAGGCTTATCTGGTGACTTAAGACAGGCAGGCAAGTTCACCGCAGGACATCTTGTAAGGGTAAGTCAGCCAGGGTGCATAAATCGAATCCTTGGCTAATGTAATAAATATAATCACCGGGAAGTTAATTGTTTTCTCGCTTCAATCAGCAGGAATATCCCGGCGGCAAGGTTTGTGACGTTCTCTACCTTCAAACCACTCCTATCAACATTATCCACCGTTCTACGGTTGATATTTGCTCCTACCATCCGAACCACCAGCGGGTTGAAAACCTGCATTAGCCGGGCCAAAATGCGATTGGCGCTTAAAACGTGCTCCAGCAATACCACCTTCCCACCAGCTTTGCAAACTCTCTCAACTTCTCTTAGACCTTTTATCGGGTCGGGGACGGAGCAGAAGACGAAAGCGGCCACGACCGTATCGAAGGTATTATCTTCGAATTTGAGGTCTTGCACGTCCATCTGCTCCAGGTGAACTTTTACTCTGTCTCTTTCCGCTTTCTGCCTGGCACGGCTCAGCATCTTATCGCTAAAGTCCACCGCGGTTATCTCAGCGCGTTCCGGATAAAAGGAGAAATTCTTGCCGGTGCCCACTCCGACTTCCAGAATGTTGGTGCCCTCGACTTTGCTCCAAAGAAGGTCTCGCCACCCGCTGTAGCGAGACCTTTCGATGAAGCTCTCCATCAGCTCATAGAGTGGAGCGACTCGGTTGTACCGCTTTCTGGCGACCTCTGTAGCTTTGCTTATAGCTGTCATTACTCCTGTTCCTTACCGCAAAGCGAGTCTCTGGCCATCTCTATCACTTCCTCGCGTTAGCACCTGCTTCCTCGCTATCTATTTTACCATCCCATCATACCGCCCCCGCCACCCATATGACCACCCATCATCCCGCCCTGGCTATAGGCGGAGTCCTCATCGCCATAGCCGTAGTCGTGGCAGTCTCCATAGCCTGCTTCCTCGTGGAACTCCTCGGCAGCCTCAGCCATTGCCTCCCAGTCGCCTTCCTC
>CAYFVI010000010.1:0-7649 GCA_964346525.1 uncultured Dehalococcoidaceae bacterium | reverse complement strand
CTGGATTCGGTGGACGCAAACATTCTGGCTCCGAGCATAATCTCATTCAGGTCTTCGAGCAATTCCTCTTCTTCCGGCTCAGGCTCATCTTCTTCCTGGGCCAGAACCGCCACCGTACCACTCAACGCCAGGGTGAGGACAGCTACCAGCACGGCAATTAAAACTTTCATTTTCTTGGACATCTTATTTTCCCTTTCCTCGGTTAGTTATCTCTGCTGATATATGAACAGGGGCGGGGGAATTCTTCCCCCGCCCTCCGGTCATTTCCACACTAGTCCAGAATTGCGTAGGATACCTGAACGTTAAGGCTTATTTCCATTTCGCCGGGGCTGATCGGGGTAGGTGGCGCCCCTGCCATAGCCGCCTCAGCCATGAAATCCTGGCGGTAGACCGGGTATGGATATGCTACATTTTCCGTAATATAGACCGGTTTACCCAGTTTTACGCCGGACATTTCCGCCAGTTGTTCGGCCTTGGACGCAGCATCAGCCATGGCTTTAGCACGCGCTTCATCGTAGTAGGCGGACGGGTCTTCTACGCTAAATCCGATGCTGTCAATACGGGTGAGGTCGCCTCCGGCCACCGCCACCGCGTCAATGATGGCACCGACCTCGTCCATGGCACGTATCTTGGCCACTACCATGTTGGTAACCCGGTAGCCGATAACCACCTCTTTGCCCTCTCTCTCATCCCAGCGGGTCACCCGCTGGATGTTGAAGTACTGTGTCTGAATGTCCTTCTCGTCAATGCCTCTGCCTTTCAGAGCGGACATTACCGCGTTCATCGCCGCGTTCGCCTGCTCCTGAGCCACCGCTACACTGGACTCCTGAGCTTCAATGCCCAGCCGCAGTATGGCGATATCCGGGACCGCGCTTACCTTTCCGCTACCGCTCACCCAGATTCCCTCCTGCTGGTTGTTCAGGCTAATTTTTAAACCTGATGCCGCTTCACCCAGCGACACGCTCCCCTGCGGACTGCAGCCGACCAGTCCCGCCACGGCAATAACCAGTGCCAGACCGGCTGCCAATAGAAGTTTTTTGTTCATCAAGAACCCTCCTTTTTTATTATTTTCCATTAATAAATAACGAAAAAGTCGCCGTTTGGTTAGCGGCGACTCCCTCAATTTTTGTACTTTTTTCCTATGACTTAAGCCACTTATCAGACGTATAGGTCAGTCCTCATCCTTTTCCTCGTCTTCGTCTTCTTCCTCGTCTTCCTCTTCCTCAAGGAGCTCAAGCAGTTTTTCATATTCAATATTTGAGGTTTCAAGGGCCCGGAGCAAAGCCGGCCTGGCCGACTCAGGCACCCTCTGCAGTGCAGCTTGCAAGGCTTCCGGGTGTTTTTCGGCATTTTTAGCTATAATCATCATGAGCCTGGCCCGCCTATTCATCTTACCGTCTTCATCTTCCTCCTCCGCTTCATCTTCCTGCCCTGGAACGACCGCCGGCATCGGTGCCAGTGCCGGTGCTTTTTCCGGCAACGGCTGTGCCGGGGCCGCCGTTATCTCCGGCTTACCCTTCTGTGGCCCCCTGTCCTCCGGAGGCGGCGGGGCCATCATCATCTCCGGCCTCTGCTCCTCAGGCTCAACAGCTGCTGCCGGCACTTCCCTTGCGGCTTCTGCCGGTGCCTGGGCTGCTTCCGGCAACGCTGCCGGTATGGTTAAGCCTCCCGGCACGCCTTCCTCGGCGCCCACCAGAACGGCCATGGCAATTAGCTGGTTATTCATTCGCTCGGTGGCTTTCTCCATGTGCTTCAGCTTGCCCTTATCCGCCATGCTCACTATCTCTTGGACTCTTCTATCCACCAGTTCCGCGTAATATTCCGCCTTGCCCAGCGTCGACGGGGTCAATGCCAGTCTCACGCTTTCCGTGGCCAGCTTTACCGGGTACAGCGGCTGGTCCGGCATACTGTCCCCGGCCGCCGCCACCGTGCCACTGCTGGCCACAAGCAGCACCAGTACGGCAATGGCCGCCGTCGCCCAGCGCGGCTGCCAGCTAAAAAGCGAGAAGCGGCGCTGCTTCCTCTCCTCTATATCTCTTAGTTCGGCGAGTATCTGGTACCTGGCCCTCTCCCGGAACTCAGGGCGAGGCGAAATCTCCAGAGTTTCCTTGGTACCGAGGGCTGTCTGCAGCAATGGCTCAAGCTCAGCAGCGTGCTCTGGATAGCTTGCCAGGCACTGCGCAACGGTTTCGCCGCCGGTCAGGATACGTTCCAGGCATTCATCCAGGATATTAAAAAACTCTTTTTCGTTCTTCATTGCTTTACCCTGTCGCCAGCATTTTGCGCAGAGATATAATAGCGCTGTGCTGCAATGCTTTAATGGCCCCCTCGCTTTTGCCCATCGCTTTGGCTACCTGCGCCACCGACAAGCCACCGGCAAAGCGGAGTGAAACCACTTCGCGCTGCAGGCCGGTCAGCCGTTTGGTGGCCGCCACCAGACTTTCAATATCCATTTTTCGTTCCGCATCGGAACCGGGGCTGCTGTTGCTGCTGCCGACCAGCGTCTCCTCAAGGGGAACCGTTGCCCGCTTCGACTTCTTTCTCCAGTAGTCGACCACCTGGTTGTGGGCAATGCGGAACAGCCAGGAAGAGAACGGGTTCCCTTTTGACTTGTAGCCGGAGATGGATTTGAATGCCTTCAGAAAGACCTGCTGTGTCATATCCTCTGCCTCGGTCCTATCTCCTATTTTGAGAACTATGTATCGATAAATCTTATCGAAGTTCTCCTCATATAGTTGCGTTAAAGCTGCCTCGTCATGCTCCTTCGCTCGCTGGACGAGACTCTCCTCATTTTGCACCTGACAACTCCATACAGCCGGTCATTCATTTAAGGGTATCCATTTTATAATGCTATATGGTGCTACCCTGTGCATATAGTATAACGAACAAATATAGAAAAAGATAGCACCGCTGGCTCCGAATCAGGCTGTGGTGAGGTTTACCGACATTGTGTTAAAATCATAGGTAACTGTATCTCTAAGCATTACGGAGAAAAGGCTTTGGATTATCGCGTGCGCTACATGCGCAAAGAGGATATAAAACAGGTCAATGCCATTGACCGTGAGGCCTTTCCCACCCAGTGGCCGCCGCCGGATTATCGCCGTGAGTTGCAGAACCCGCTGTCTCGCTTGATAGTCGTCTGCGCTGACAGCCTAAAAACAGAGGAGCCTGAGATAGATATCCCCCGGCAAGATGTCTCCAGGCCGATGTCCCGGATAAAACGGTGGTGGCGAAGAGGGTTCCGCGGGGAAAAACCGCCCCAGTCCAGCAGTCAGCCTGTCATCGGCTTTGCCAGCATGTGGGTGATGGCCGATGAGGCCCATATAACCAACATCGCCGTGCGCCAGAATTGCCAGCGACAGGGCATCGGTGAAATGCTGTTGATGTCGATCATAGACCTCGCCGCCGAGCTCCAGGCCAATATCGTTACCCTCGAGGTGCGGGTCTCCAACCTGCCGGCTCAGCAGCTTTACACCAAGTATGGTTTTGTGCAGACGGGTTTGCGCCGCGGCTACTACACCGACAATCGCGAAGACGCCCTGCTGATGTCCACCAGCAGCATAACCTCAGCACCGTTCCAGGCACAGCTCCAGCAACTTAAAAGCGCCCACGCCCGGAAATACGGTGAAAGGATTGAATCCCTGACCGGCAGCGTTCCGGCATAATGCGGCCTGAAATAAGAAGCCCTGAAAAGCCGCCTGAAATGCACCTGACCACTTTGACCGCTGGCAGGTGACGTGATAGAATTAAGAAGCCGAGGGCTGGACTTGCAGCCAAGGGGGTGCAGAGCGATGTCAGGTCATTCCAAATGGCATTCCATCAGACATCAGAAGGGCGTTGCCGATGCCCGCCGTGGTCAGCTTTTCACCAAATTAACCCGTGAGATAATCGTTGCCGTGCGCGAAGGCGGCAGCAACCCGGAGGCCAACTTCCGCCTGCGACTTGCCGTTCAGAAGGCCCGCGATAGCAATATGCCCATGGACAACATCGAGCGGTCCATCAAGAAGGGCAGCGGTGAACTGGGAGGCGCCAGCCTTACGGAACTGGTTCTGGAAGGCTACGGTCCGAGCGGCACCGCCATTCTTGTGGAGGCGCTTACCGATAATCGCAACCGGACGGTACAGGAGGTCCGCAGCACTTTTACCAGGCATGGCGGCAGTCTCGGAGAGAGCGGTTGCGTTTCCTGGATCTTCGATGCCAAAGGGCTGATTACCGTCAGGGCCGATGGCCTTGATGCCGACGACCTGGCCCTGAACGCCATCGATGCCGGCGCCGACGATGTGAAGATAGAGGGCGGCTACGTGGAAATCTACACCAGGCCCGAAGACCTTGAGACGGTCCGGTCGGCGCTGGAAGCCAGGAACATCCCCATCGCCTCGGCGGAACTGTTCAAGGTGCCCAAGACAATGATCCAGCTTGACGATAAAGCGGCCATGCAAACCATGAAGCTGCTGGAAAAGCTGGAGGAACTGGACGAAGTGCAGCGTGTGTCCAGCAATGCTGACTTCCCCGATGCCGTCCTGGAACAGTACCAGTTGCAGGCCTCCGGTTGATGGTTATCCGCAATGAGAGTGTTAGGTATCGACCCGGGCACAGTCACCATGGGCTACGGAGTTGTAGAGGGCGATAACAATGACTTGAACATGGTCGACTGCGGGGCACTGGTTGCTTCGGAGCGCTCCCCTATCGGGGAGCGCCTGTGTTATCTTTATCGCGAGCTCCTGTGCATCATCGAGAACTACCAGCCGGATATGGTGGCCGTGGAGCAGCCGTTTGTCGCCAGCAATGCCCGTTCCGCTCTGGCCATCGGCCGTGCTCAAGCCATCGCTCTCCTCGCCGCCGCCACCCAGGACATACCGGCCCACGAGTACACCCCAGCCCAGATAAAGCAGAGCGTCGCCAACTACGGCGCCAGCAGCAAGGCGCAGGTGCAGGAGATGGTCCGTCTTCAGTTGAATCTAAAAGAAGTCCCCCACCCCGATGACGCCGCCGACGCTCTGGCGGTGGCCATCTGCCATCTGCGGGAAGCGCATTTGAGCGAGCTGCTCGCCAGACAGGGGGAGAAGCCATGATATCCAGTTTACACGGGAAGGTGGAGTCTCTCGGCAGCGACTGCGCCGTGGTCAACGTGAACGGCGTCGGCTTTCAGGTCTTTATGCCCACCTCCACCCTGAGCGCCATCGGCGCAGTGGGGAAAGAGGTGCAGCTTTTCACCCACCTCTACCTCCGCGAGGACAACGCCGCCCTCTACGGCTTCGCTTCTGCGGAAGAACTCTCGCTTTTCCAGTTGCTCATCGGCGTCAACGGCCTCGGGCCGCGCCTAGCGCTGGCGATGCTTTCCGGAATGAGCACCGAGCAGCTGGTAACCACCATCGCCACCGGCAGCGTTGACCTGCTGACGGTGATTCCCGGAATCGGCAAGAAGGTGGCAACACGCATCGTCCTTGAGCTTAAAGAGAAACTCGGTGCCGGCTGGATAAGCACCCCAACGGCCCAGCTCGCCCGGGAGAACACAGATGTCCTTGCCGCCCTCACCTCCCTGGGCTACTCTGCCGCCGAATCCGCCAAGGCCGTGGCCACCCTGTCCCCCACCCCGGATTTGCCTCTGGAAGAAAAAATCAAGCTGGCATTGCAGTACTTCGGGAAGTAGATATGCTCACCATAAGGAAAGCGACCCTGGAAGACCTGGGCGTCATCACCGAAATCTATAATGCGGCGATTCTGAAAACGGTGGCCACGTTCGATACCGCGCCCAAGACCGAAGCGGAACAGAAAAGCTGGTTCGCTGGACACGGCCCCAGATACCCGATACTGGTTGCCGAGCAGGACAACCTTATCGTCGGATGGGCGTCCCTCAGCCAGTGGGCCGACCGCTGTGGCTATGCTGATACCGCCGAAGCCTCGCTCTACGTCAGGGAAGACTATCGGGGCAGAGGTATCGGGCGGGAGCTCATGGCAGCCATGATGCAGGAAGGCAGGAAAGCCGGCCTCCACACCGTGATTGCCCGCATCGCGGAGGGCAATGAGGTCAGTATACACCTTGCCGAGTCAGCGGGTTTCAAGCACATCGGCATCATGAAAGAGGTGGGCCGGAAATTCGGCAAACTCATGGATGTTTATCTGATGCAGTATATTTATGAAAATTAGTAATTCCTGATAAAGCTAAGATAATGGTTTTTGGGAAGGAAATGGAGAAAGACGCACGAATTGGTTATATAAATTTGTCCTCATTCTTTAAGAAATGGACCAAATAAAAAAAGCGCATTTCGTTCCTAGATTCTATTTGAGAAAATTTGCAGATAACAAAGAGCATATTTTTGTTTATGATAAACCAACTAATAAGTCCTTTCCTACCAGCGTAACTAATATAGCTAGTGAAACACATTTCTACGATTTACCGACTGATGCATTAGCAAATAAAGTAAATTTACAGCTAATAGAAACCCTCCTCTCAGGACTAGAGAATGACTTTAAAAAGATTATAGATAATGCGTTAAACACGATTACTTCAAAACGTAGAATAACTCGCAATCAAAAGAGATATATGGCTATTTTTATGACCATTCAATATCTGAGGACATCTGAACAAATAAAAAACATAATTGAATCATTTGAAAAATTTGTTAAAGTGACGTTTGCTGAAACGCATACTTTAAATAACTCAGATAAGTCTTTGCTCGAAGAATTAGAGTTTAATCCAGAGCTAAAGTCATTGCAACATGCAGAAATTTTGTTAGATTCAGAAATAATAGACTATATAACCAACATTCTTAAAAAACACATATGGATAGTTGGTATAAATAATACTTCACAGCCCCTTTATACCTCAGATAATCCTATTGTCAGAAAGGCACAAAAAAAAGACCCAATCCATAGCACTGTAGGACTTGATTCAGAAGGAATTGAGATAGCATTTCCTTTGACGCCTAAGTATTTACTTATTCTTAGAGAGAGTCGCTTCTTTAAGAAGTTTAAGTTACTGGATTGCAAATCAAAACTTTTGAGTAAAACCGACGTACTAAGATACAACAGGCTTCAAGTGCTTCAGAGTTTACGACAGATATACTGTCCATCCAATAGATTTAACCAAGTTTTAGAAATTAGTAAGACACAGCCAGAAGCATTTGAAATTAAGAGGGAACGAGTTAAAATACGCAGATACTCTCAACCAAATGGAACCTTGATTCAATTCAAAGATGAAATATTAGATTAAAATTGTCACTAACAAAAAGGGGGTGGGGTAATTGACTACCCCACCCCCCCTTATTTCTTTACTTTATATCTCTTACTTTTTCTTCGCGGGGAATGACAGCGCCGCG
Source organism: uncultured Dehalococcoidaceae bacterium (assembly GCA_964346525.1). Taxonomy (GTDB): domain Bacteria; phylum Chloroflexota; class Dehalococcoidia; order Dehalococcoidales; family RBG-16-60-22; genus E44-bin89. Next base: position 330 of record CAYFVI010000010.1, on the reverse strand, counting down.
TTGCTGGCGGACCGGCGACCCGGCCTCAGGCTGTATCTGGGTAACGCAGGCGCAGACCCATTTTTCGCGGCGGAAGTCCAGCGTATTGTCTCCTCTTCCTTCGGTATCCGGGAAAGGGGGTCAAGTCTGGCTCTCATCCCCGGGGTCAGTGCGTCAAGATAAGTCCTCGTCAACATTTTCGCCACCTCCTGCAAAGCATAATATCACCTGAGTGGTCAAATAAAAATCCATCTTAAGTCATTCTTTGCCTGGTACTTTAGTCCCCTTCACTCCTTACCCAGTACTTAAGTCTGCTTCACTCTCTGTAACCTTTTCGGGCAACGCCATAAA
>CAYFVI010000009.1:0-17880 GCA_964346525.1 uncultured Dehalococcoidaceae bacterium | reverse complement strand
GAGCCGCTCCGACTCCGCCTTGTTCATCTGACAGCCGATGGTCCAGATATGGTAGCTAGGCATTTCTCCCCGCAATTTACCTCAATAGTAATATACCCCTTTTCAGGGGTACATGTCATTGATTAGGTCTGGCGGAGGGAGTGGGATTTGAACCCACGACCCCGGTTTCCCAGGGTAAGCGCTTAGCAGGCGCCCGCACTAGACCACTATGCGATCCCTCCCGCGCGCTGTATTCTAAGTATATTTACTATATCATATATTTTCACTTGGCTCAATCGTCGTGGTTCAGGTTTGCTGGCCTCTCTGCACCTGTGCTATGATGGCGCATAAGAATGGAGATTAACGTTATTATTGATGGGGGCTTTGATGAATGCCCTGCAGAAAGCTGGCTGCGCCGCGTGGCGGAGCAGGTCCTCCAGGAACTGGACATTGGAAGCGCCGAGCTTGGCCTGATGATTACCGGTCAGGAACAGGTGCAGGAGTTGAATCGCCGCTATCGGGGGGAAGACAGGTCCACGGACGTGCTGGCTTTTCATATGAAGTCGGCGAAGGAAGAGACATCTCCTTTCGTGGCGCCCCCTGACGGTGTGCTCCATCTCGGCGAGGTGGTTATCTCCTGTCCTCAGGCGGCCATACAGGCGCAGGAGCACCATCATACGGTAGAGAAAGAGCTGGCCATCCTCATCATTCACGGCGTGCTCCACCTGCTCGGCTACGACCATAAGAGAGTGGCGCAGAAACGCGTTATGCAGGTCAAAGAACGAACTATACTCAGCAAAATCATGATGGAACAGGAGAAATAACAATGAAGAAGGTAGAGCTAAAACCTGATAGGTACTGGTATCCCCGGCCGACAGTCCTGGTCGGCTCCAATGTTAACGGCCGGGCCAATTTCATGGCGGTCGGCGGCGGTGGTGTGGCCAACGGGGAACCGCCGATGATAAGCGTGCTGATACGGCACAAGTGTTATACACTCAAGGGCGTCTGGCAGAATCGGACGTTCTCCATAAACACCCCTTCCGTCGACCAGGTAAAAGAGGCGGACTTCTGCGGCATCACCTCCGGCGCCGATGTGGATAAAGTGAAAGTCTGCCAGTTCAAAGTGTTTTATGGGCACCTGGAGACAGCACCGCTGATTGAACAGTGCCCGGTCAACCTGGAGTGCCGGGTGATGCATATCCTGAGATTGGGCAGCCACGATTTAATCATCGGGCAGGTGGAAGGGGCCTATGCCTCCGAGGACTGTCTCACCAAGGGTTTCCCTGATGTGAATAAAATAAGGCCCATAATCTTTGACATAGACTTCAGAAGATACTTCGCCTTTGGCGAGCAAATAGCGGATTCGCATAAGGTGGGGCTGGAGCTGAAGAAGAGAGCATAGCGTCAGCGCCGGGCGGCACCGACGAGTTCATCGATGTCTTCCATTCCCTCTCTGGCCATGAACTGCTCTATACCCTCTAGGACATCAAGCGGGGCGCGGGGATTGATAAAGCTGGCCGAGCCCACCTGTACCGCGCTGGCACCGGCCATGAAGAAGTCAACGGCATCGGTGCCGGACGTAATCCCGCCGCATCCAACGATGGGTATATCCACTGTGCCAGCCACCTCATAGACCATGGCCAGCGCCACCGGCTTTATCGCCGGGCCGGATAAGCCCCCGGTACGGTTGCCGAGCAGCGGCTGCCCTGTGTAAATATCAATCGCCATGCCCCGTATCGCGTTTATCAGGGAGACGGCATCGGCACCAGCCTCGGCCACTGCCACTGCCACTCTGGCGATATCCCCGGTGTTAGGGGTCAACTTTACCAGCACGGGGAGGGAGGTGTTTGCCCTGACCGAGGCGGTTACCCGGGCGGCCGATTCCGGATGAGCACCGAACTCGTCCCCGCCGGCGCTGATGTTGGGGCAGCTGATATTTACCTCAAGGGCACTTATCCCGGGGACACCATCCAGTTCCTTGGCTAATGTCGCGTATTCCTCGACCGTCTCGCCGGCGATATTGACGATTACCGGAACGCGCCACCCTGCCCAGAGCGGTGCTTTCTCTTCAATCAGGGCTTTGACACCGATGTTCTGCAGGCCGATGGAATTGAGCATGCCGGAGGGGGTTTCCACAAGGCGTGGCTGGGGATTGCCGTCCCTTGGTTTCAACGTGGTCCCCTTGCAGACGATGGCGCCGAGCCTCTGAATATCAAAGACGTGGCTGTACTCGGTGCCGTAGCCGAAAGTCCCGGATGCGGTCATCACCGGATTGACCAGACGTAAACCTATTTTGTTTTTCGGGGCCAGCTGTACGGAAAGGTTAATCACGACTCCAATTATAGGTTATCTATCCTGAGTGGGCAATATTTTCATGGTTCAGGCAACATTGGCTTGGAATTATGCTCTCTGATTCAACGGCGCAGCCGGTTAATCCCGAACGATGCAAACAGTGCCGTGCCGCTGACCAGGATGATGGTCGCACCGGAGGCCAGGTTGAGCGCGTAGGAAATCCACAGTCCGCTGAAGGTAAAGACCACGCCGGCCGAAATGGCCAGCAGCATCATTTTTTTCAGGCTGTGGGTGAACTGCCGGGCCAGCGCCGCCGGGATGGTGAGCAGGGCAATGACCAGGATGATGCCGACCACTCTTATCAGGACCACCACGGTCAGGGCTACCAGGCAGAGCAGGATAAGGTACAGGCTTTCCGTGGGCACTCCCGAAACGGTGCTGAACTCTTCATCAAAGGAAAGGTATAGAAATTCCTTGTAAAGCAGGGCGACGAGTACGATAATCACCACATCCAGGCTGAGCATCAGCATTAAATCAAAGAATGGCACCGTCAGGATGTTGCCGAAGAGGTAGCTGAAAAGGTCAGGGGCATATCCCGGTGCCAGACCGATGAAGATTATGCCCAGTGCCATTCCCATAGCCCACAGGATGCCAATGGCGGTGTCCTCGGGCAGTCTGGTACGTCTGGTGACCAGACCGATGCCAAGCGACGAGGCAACGGTAAAGACCATCGCTCCCAGAACCGGGTTGATGCCCAGCAGATATCCCAGTCCGATGCCACCGAAAGAGGCATGAGCAATGCCACCGCTGATGAAAACGACTCTCTTGACCACCACGTAGACGCCGACAATGCCGCAGGCGATGGCAGCCAGCAAACCGGCCAGCAGGGCATTCTGCATAAACTGATACTGAAGTGCTTCGAGCATAACTTAATGTTCTTTCAGTACACGGTGGGGTACGGTGCCATGAGCGATTAGCTGGATCGGGCAGTGGTAGGCCTTCTCCAGCTCATCGGCAGATACCTCTTTGGAGCCATGATAGAACAACTGGCGGTTGAGGCAGGCAATCTCATTTACGTAGATAGAAACAGCGCTAACATCATGGGAGACTAGGACAATGGCCATGTTTTCCTTTAATTTATCCAGCAGTTCGTAGAACTCGGCCTGCATATTCGGGTCAATGCTGGCGGTCGGCTCATCAAGCAGCAGTAATTCCGGATTGGTTGCCAGCGCCCGGGCGATGAAGACACGCTGCTGTTCTCCACCGGATAGCCTGCCCACCTGTCTGTCTTTATAATCAAGCATCTCTACCGTTTTAAGGGCTTCAATGGCTGCTTTTCTATCCTCTTCATTATAGCGTTGAAAGAGGCCGGATTTGTTGTAGCGGCCCATGAGCACCACTTCGAAAACATTGATGGGGAAATCATGGTCGAAGAGGGTGATCTGTGAGATGTAGCCGATGTATTTCCTTCCCCGCTCCGGCGACATGCCCAATACGGTAACCCTGCCCCGGCTCGGTTTTATCAGCCCCATAATAACCTTGAGCAAAGTGGTTTTGCCGCCGCCATTGGGACCGATGATGCCGAGAAAGTCATTCGATTTGATGGAGAGGTTTATCGCTTCCAGCACCGGAACGCTGTCATGCTGAACCCAGACGTTTTCCAGCTTTACCAGTTCTTTGGTCGCCATTTCCCACTCCCCAAATAGCCTTCTTAGACATAATTATTATGCAATCGCCTGGTTGACGTCAACCGGTTCCCAGCCGTGCTGCCGACATCAGCTTTCCCAATCTGGTCTCACCCAGGACGGTGCTCTGGCGTCGGTGGCGGAGTCATAGTCAGGCAGGTAGGGCTTGATGTCGATAACCGGAGTGCCATCAATGGCGTCTAGGCCGGAGACAGTGAGTATATTCCTCTCCCTTTTCCGCAGCCTCACCGTGGTCTTGCCGATCGGGTTGGGTCTTTTGGGAGCGCGGGTGGCAAAAAGCCCGACCAGCGGGAGAGACGGGTTGCGTCTGGGATGGACTTTCAGGGGCTGAGGTTCAGGGGCCAGTCTGTCCATCCAGTAGAGAACGATGATATGGGAGAATTCATCCAGATTATCCAGCGCCTCCGTCAAACCGGGGTCGATTTCAATGCGGGAGACAACGTTATCCCAGTCGTAAGGCGGCTTTGGTGATTCCCGGACTTCGTTTCTCACCATGCCTATGGGCTTTAAATTGATGGTAGAACTTCGGCTTTTTACTTCCGGCCACCTCCGGCGTGCTTCGCCAATGAGAAGGGCCGCGTTTCATGGCAGCCCCGGTGATTGATAGATATCTGTACTATGCCAGCGGCGTTAGCGTCAGCAGCTTTTTGGCTATCTTGGGGTATTTAGCGATAAAAAGAAGCTCGTCCTCAACGAGCGGTTTCTGGGATTCCACGTTGGCATAGCGAACCAGCTCCAGAATCTCGGCGGCCTCCTCTCGGCTGCTGAACTGGACTTCCATTTTACCCATAATATGGCTGAACCCGGATATCCCGCTGTACTGCCCGGCGATGATTTCTCTTCCTGTCTCCACCATTACCGGGTCGCCCCGCCCCAGCTCCTCGTAGCCGTACAGTTCGTAATTTTCCGGGTCTTTCAGCACGCCATCGGCATGAATTCCGGAAGCGTGGGCGAAGGCATTTGCGCCCACTCCTGGCTGGTTGATGGGGATGGGCACGTCAAAGGCATAGCTGGCAAACTTGGCTATCTTAAATGACTCGGATAAATCAATTGGCTGCCCTAGCTGGTACTTCTCGGCAAATTGCTTTGACTTGACTATTGCCAGTATCACCGCCACCAGGTCGGCATTTCCAGCCCTTTCGCCAACGCCGTTCACGGTGGTATTGATATAAGCATCCTGGCCGCCGTCGATAGCTCCTTTTGCCCCGGCCAGGGAGTTGGCCACCGCCATACCCAGGTCGCCATGGCAGTGAATTTCAATGGGCATGCCGGTGTTTTCTGCCAGGCTTTTGATGGTTTCGTAAATGGTGAACGGGTTATCGAAGCCAAGCGTGTCGCAGTATCTGAGGCGGTTGGCGCCGTGTTCTCTGGCTGCCAGGCCGAACCTGATGAGAAAGTCGAGGTCAGTTCTCGATGCGTCTTCCGCGTTCACCCCCACCGATTCCGCCCCCAGCGCTTTAGCAGCGTCTAACGCCCCGGTCATATCATTGATAATGTCTTCCTGCTGCTTCCTGCCTTTGAATTTACCATTAATCATCTGGGCCGATGTGGAGAGAGATATGTTGAGGTGCTTTATATTCGGTACCAGCCGGAATGCCGTCTCAACATCGCTGGCAATAGCCCGAATCCAGCCTTCCAGCCGGATCGGTTGCAGGACTCCCATCTCAGCCAGCTCCAGATTCGCCTGCAAGTACAGGGTCTCGTGCCTGGTAGTGGGGAAGCCGAATTCCGACTGAAAAACGCCCATCTCATTCAGGTAAAGGTTCATCATCGTCTTTTCCATCTTGGACAGGCCAAGCTTGGCAGTCTGTACCCCATCGCGGTTGGTGACGTCAATAAAATAAATCTTCGGCATCTGGCTATTCACCTTTGGGAAACACTAAAGGATGGTTTTTCCGGTAAGTCCAGGATTGAATAAATAATCATAGCACATATTTTCTGGAATTAGCAAGCGGTATAGTTATGGGGTCAGGCATCCGTTTGACACCCGTGAGGCGGAATGTTACATTAGAGGCAAGGGTTATTGCGGAGTGGAGCCAGGTTCAGTTTTGTTCATTTGTTCCCGCCGGGTGTATTCATGAACGTTGGCATATGCAGGATAAACCTCCGCCTGCCGGAGAACCTGTCTCTTAAAGGCAAGCGGCAGGTTCTGAAATCAATAACCAGCCGCGTAAAAAACAAGTTCAACGTATCTGTGGCGGAGGTGGATAACCATGACCGCTGGCAGCTGGCGACCATCGGCATTTGCTGCGTCAGCAATGAAAACCGGCATGCCAACGAAATGCTGTCCAAAGTGGTTGACTTTGTCATCAACAGCCGTTTTGAGGTCGAAATTCTCGACTACGAAATCGAAATACTGCCTGTCTAGTAAAGGAGGGTCATGGTGGATACTCTGACCTTCCTGCATCATCTTCAGTCCCAGCCCACCTTTGCCGGCCAGATAGCTCATGTAGAGCGCATTCACCCCCGCCGTGCTGAGTACGCTGAGCTTGAACGGCCATTAGCCCCGGAGCTGCTAGAGCGTCTGCAAGGACAGGGACTCTTTCCTCTTTACACACATCAGGCGGAAGCAGTCAACAGGATACGGGCCGGGCAGAACGTCATGGTGGCCACGGCCAGCGCCAGCGGCAAGACACTGTGTTACAACATCGCGGTGGCCGAGGCGCTGTTAGCCGATGGGGGGAGTCGAGCCCTCTACCTTTTCCCGACCAAAGCGCTGGCTCAGGACCAGCTACGAGCTTTACATAAATTATTCATGCCACATCTTTTCCAGGTAGAGGAACTGGATACCTTTGACGGCGATACACCGAAAGGCGAGCGGGCTGAGATACGGAAACGTGCCCGGATAATCCTGAGCAACCCCGATATGCTTCATGTGGGCATTTTGCCCAACCATCAGTACTGGTCCAGGCTGTTGCGCCATCTGCGCTACGTGGTGGTGGATGAAGCCCATACTTACAGGGGCGTTTTTGGCTCTCACGTGGCCGGGGTGCTGCGGCGGTTGCGCCGCCTGTGCCAACTCTACGGCTCCAACCCGCAGTTCATCTGCTGTTCGGCGACCATTGCCAACCCCGGCGAACATGCCGGGCAACTGGTGGGGCTGCCGTTCGAGGTGGTTGACGGTGATGGCTCGCCTCACGGCGGCAAGGACTTCGTTTTCTGGAACCCGCCCGTTATCGATGAAGCAAAAAGCGTCCGACGCAGCGCCAACAGCGAGGCTACCCATCTGTTTACCGAGCTGGTGAACCAGGGTTTCCGTACCCTGACCTTTGCCCGCACCCGGCGCCTTACCGAGTTAATCTACATCTATTCCAGAGAAAGATTGGCGGAGATAAGCATCGGTCGGCCGCCGCAGATAAAGCCCTACCGCGCTGGCTACCTTCCGGAGGAACGCCGTCAGATTGAGAGGGAGCTTTTCCACGGACAGCTCGCTGGTGCAGTGGCCACGAATGCGCTGGAGCTGGGCATAGATATCGGCGACCTCGAGGCAACGGTGCTGGCCGGCTATCCGGGAACCATCGCCAGCACCTGGCAGCAGGCGGGCCGGAGCGGGCGGAGCCAGGAGCAGTCGATGAGCTTCCTGGTGGGACTGGACAACCCGCTGGACCAGTATTTTATGCGGCATCCGGAATCTTTCTTCGGCAAAAACTTTGAGAATGCGCTGGTAAATACGGCCAATCCCTATATTCTGCGGGCCCATCTGCTGTGCGCTGCCTGGGAGTGCCCGCTCGATAACACTGATGAAAAGATATTCGGCCCGGCCTTCACGCCGGAAAGAGATATGCTGGCAGGACAAGGCATCCTCCGGGAGAGGAAAGGGAGATGGTACCTGTCCCCGTCTATCGCCTACCCAGCGCAGGCGGTCAATATTCGTTCCACGTCCGGGAAGAATTTCGACGTGGTGGATACGTCAACGGACTCGCTGCTGGAGACGGTGGAGGCCAGCGTGGCCTTCTTTCAGATTCACCCCGGCGCCATCTACCTCCATCAGGGAGAGTCCTATCTGGTCAAAGAGCTGGACCTGAAGGAGCGTACCGCCTACGCCGAGCCAACAAGCGCCAATTACTACACCCAGACCAAGGAAATAGAAGACTTACACATTGTGAAAGTATGGAACAGGAAAAAGGTGGGGAAAGTAAACCTGTACCTGGGGGAGGTCGAGGTCACCAACCACGTCGTGGGCTTCAAAAAGAAGGCGCAGTATACTGAGGAGGTAATCGGGGAGGAACCGCTCGACCTTCCGCCGCAGATTTTCGCCACCATTGGTCTCTGGTTTGACCTGCCAGATGGAGTTGAAACTCGCCTGGAAGATGCCGAGCTCGATTTCGTCGGCGGCCTGCATGCGGTGGAGCACGCGGCCATCGGTATCCTGCCGCTGTTCGCCATGTGCGACCGCAACGATATAGGCGGCGTGTCCACCCCCCTCCACCGGGATACCGGTCGGCCTCAGGTGTTTATCTATGACGCCTATCCCGGTGGCATCGGCATCACCGAGAAAGGTTTTGACATCATTACCGAATTATGGCAAGCTACATTACGGACGATTGTGGAGTGTCCGTGTCAGGACGGCTGCCCGAGCTGTATCCAATCGCCCAAGTGCGGCAACAACAACCAGCCTCTGGATAAGACCGCTGCCCAGTTGTTGCTGGAAAAACTAATCGCTTAAAAGAAGATAAATCACCAGTTGTGGGTTGTTCAAGAGGGGCGAAGCCCCTCTTTTTAAGAGTTTCCCTCGCTCCTTTGAAGGAGATAAAAAGGAGAGTCAAAGAGAGGCGAAGCCTCTCTTAAATAATCCTTCCCCCTTCCCTTCGTAAAGGGAAGGGGATACAGGGGGAAGGAATTTAATAAAACCTAAGGGGGTAAGGTAGAATCGCCAACCTCATTCGAGCCCTTAAGAGAAGCCGGGAAACCTGGTTTGCCCGCGCCATGCACCTCTTCGACCGCACCACAGTTGATGATGAGGTGTGGGACGAGCTTGAGGAGCTGCTCATCGGCGCCGATGTGGGCATCAATACTGCGGGGAAACTGCTCGGCCTGCTGAGAGAGAAAGCGGACAAAGAGAAGCTGGACGGCTCGCTGGTGCGGGACGCCTTGAAGGCGGAGATGGTCAATATCTTAAATATTGCTGCTAAAGGAGAACCGCCTGTTAGAGTGCAGCCCAGGATTTCTTTATTTGTCGGTGTCAATGGAAGTGGCAAAACGACGTCCATAGCCAAGTACGCCCATTGTTTGCAGAAAGAAGGCAAGCGGGTGCTGCTGGCGGCGGCGGATACCTTCCGGGCGGCGGCCATCGACCAGTTGAAAAAATGGGGTGAGCGGGTTGGGGTGGAGGTAATCGCCCACCAGCCGGGGGCCGACCCTGGGGCGGTGGTCTATGACGCCCTTCAGGCGGCGCAAAGCCGGCAGGCCGACGAAGTGATAGTAGATACCGCAGGTCGACTCCACACCAAGTACAACCTGATGGAGGAATTAAAAAAGATAAAGCGGGTCGCCTCTAAGCTGGACGCGGCGGCACCGCAGGAGGTGATTCTGGTTATCGATGCCACCACCGGCCAGAATGGCCTGACCCAGGCCAGGTACTTCACCGATGCTGTCGGTGTCACTGGTATCTTTCTGGCTAAACTGGATGGCACCGCCAAGGGCGGTATAGTGCTCGCCATCTGCGATGAGCTGCAAATCCCGATTAAATACATCGGCACTGGAGAAAAGCTGGAGGATATGGCCGAGTTTGACGCCGAAGCCTTTATTGAGGCACTGTGTGCCTGATTGAGAAGTGAACTGATGATTACGATAGGCATTGACCCGGTCGCTTTTACCATCGGCTCGCTTGAAGTCAGGTGGTACGGCATTTTCATCGCGCTGGCCATTCTCACCGTGGTCCTGTGGACTGCCTGGCAGGTGAAAAGAGGTGCTCAGGTTTCCTATGATACCGTGTTCACCGCGGCGCTGGTGGGCATCCCGTCCGGCATCGTTCTTTCACGGCTACTTCACGTGATTGACAACTGGGAATACTATGGTCAACATATGGGGGAGATAATCGGTGGCGGCGGCTTGACTGCCTACGGGGCCGTGCTGGGCGCCACCATCGGTGTCTGGGTCTACAGCCGGTTCACCAGGATGAATTTTGCTTACTTTGCCGATGTCGTGGCGCCGGGTATCATTCTGGCACAGGCAGTAGGTCGCGTCGGCTGCACCATCAATGGCTGCTGCTATGGCCAGGAAACGTTGCTGTCCTGGGGCATTGTCTATACGCATCCGGACAGTTTCGGCCCGTTCGGGTTATCCACTCAGCCGACGACGGTTTATGAGATAATATGGAACCTGCTCGTTTTCGGAATACTGCTCAGGCTGAAAGGACACTTGAAACCTGATGGCTCATTGTATCTGGTCTACATCAGCCTGTATTCGGTGTACCGTCTGGGCACGGATTTTCTGCGCGAAGGGACCTCCTTTCTCTTCGGGCTGCATCAGGCGCAGGTCATCGCCGTCATCGTGCTGTCGGTTGCCATTCCGATTCTGGTTATGAAAACCAGATGGGTGAGGGCAGAGAAATAATGCCTTCACCTTGGCGTTCCCCCCAAATCTTTTACGGATGGTATATCGTCGCTGCCTGTTTCATCATCGCCCTGTATATGAGCGGCGCGGTCTTCTACGGGTTCACCGCCATTTTTGAGCCGATAGCCGAGGAGTTTGGCTGGAGCTATACCTCGATTTCGATAGCCGCGTCCATACGCGGGCTGGAAGCTGGCTTGCTGGCTCCGGTGGTGGGCATAATGGTCGACCGCTGGGGACCGAGAAAGGTGATTTTCGGCGGGGTACTCTGTATCGGTCTCGGGCTGCTGCTGCTCAGCCGGGTACAATCCATCGGCATGTTTTACGCTGCCTTTATCCTGATGTCGCTGGGAATAAGCAGCTGCGGTATCTCGGTCACCGCAACCGCGGTGGCCAACTGGTTCCACCGCAAAGTAGGCCTGGCCACCGGCATCACCATAAGCGGTTATGGCTCCAGCGGGCTACTGGTTCCATTGGTGGTCAGACTGGTCGACCTTTACGATTGGCGGACAGCGATAGTCATCCTGGGCACCGGCATGCTAGCTATCGGGCTGCCGCTCTCGCTGATTCTGCGGCATAAACCCGAGCAGTATGGCTATCTGCCCGACGGAGAAAAAAGTGGCGGGACAGTGTTTGATGAAAGTTCCGTAAAGCCGCCGGCCCGGGAAGTCAGCATCACTGCCTGGCAGGCGATGAAGACCCGCGCCTTCTGGTTTGTGGTACTGGCGGTGATGCCGCAGTTCATAGTGATGCCGGCGGTGATAACGCACGTGATGCCGTACTTGAGCAGCATAGGCATAGCCCGGACGATGTCCGGGCTCGTGGCCACCGCTATCCCGCTGCTGAGCATCGGCGGACGTTTTGGCTTCGGCTGGGTCGGCGACAGATATGCCGCCAAAAAGCTGTCAGCGCTGGCTCTTGTCATGTTGACACTGGGGCTGGTCTGTTTTGAATATGTTTCTCTGGGATGGAACTGGTTGCTGGTGCCGTTTCTGGTTATCATGGGGTTCGGGTATGGAGGCATTAATACTCTGGTGGGCGTACTGCTGCGGGGGCACTTCGGGCGGGGTAACTTCGGCACCATCATCGGTTTTGCCTGGGGTATCCTGATGTTCGGAACCATCGCTGGACCGCCGATTGCGGGCTGGGTCTATGATACCTGGGGGAGCTATCAGGGCACATGGGTGGCCATGGCGGGCGCAGTTTTTATCGGGGCCATCATCATGGCCATATCACCTCAGCCCGGCAAAGCGGGCCACGGGGCGTAATAAAGGCTTAAGAATATTTAAAGCCTGTCCTTCAGTCCTTTGCGCAGAAATACGTGCCGCCAGCTGCCTCCCCTGGTGTGCATTTCCCTTATCCTCGGGATATATTTGATGGCGGGGAGCAGCAGTATGCCTACGGAGAAGATGATGAATTCTACCGAGTGGTATTTCAGCCAGGCAACGAAGGGAAAGCAGAGAAAAGCAATACTGTAGCTTAAAGTGGGGTAGCGCGTCAGCAGAAGGCTGAGTCCGAAGGTGGCAGCGTAGAAAGGTATACCCCACGGCATGAGGTAGACCAGAATGCCGATGCAGGTGGCACCTCCCCTCCCGCCCCGGAATCTTAAAAAGACGGTGTAACCGTGACCCACCACGACGGCGCCTGCAGCCAGCAGTTGAGCATAGAGCGGCACCCCCATCCAGCGCGCCAGCGCCACCGCCGCTGCCCCCTTGCCAATGTCCATCGCCAGAACGGCCAGCCCCTCGGCAAATCCGATCTGGTAGAACACGTTCATGGCCCCCATGCTCCGGCTCCCTATCTGGCGGATATCCACGCCTTTGCGCAGTCGTCCCATGATATAGGCCGATGGAATGGAGCCAATAACATAGGCACAGAGGATGGCAATGACAATGAGCGCTATCTGGTTACTCATCTATCTGACCCGATTATGCACCGGATTTTGACCGGCCGGTGCGAAATCCAGAATGTTAAGCCTGAGCGTTTCCTTTCCCTGCCAGCGGTCTATTTCCAGATTATATACGATATCCAAGGCCGGGGCGACGTCTGCCAGGCAGTTGCCCAGCCGGAAGGCCACAGCATCCCATGTGGCACCGTCCTGTTTCAGCTTCAAGCGCAGGTGTTCGCCGCTGTTACCAATGGTGCGGCAGTTGACCACCTCAACATATCGGCTGAGATAGGTGGGTACCGGGTTGCCCCGGCCGAAAGGTGCCAGTTGCTGCGTTATCTGGAAGATATCTCCGCCGAGTTTGGGCAGTGTAACCTCGGTGTCGATATCAAGGGCGGGGCGCAGGTCAACTCCGCTGAGCTGGTCAGTGGCTAGGTGGAGAAGCCTTTCCTCAAATTGCAGCAGTTTCTTGGTGGGCAGGGTGAAGCCAGCCGCCTGAGAGTGACCGCCGAACTGCGAGAGCATGTTTTGACACTCTTTCAGAGCGGCAATGATGTTGAACTCCGGAATGCTGCGACAGCTGCCGCTGCTCAATTTTTCGCCCGTTTTGATGACCACTGTCGGGCGGTAAAATTCTTCAGCAAGCCGGCTGGCCACCAGGCCGGCGATGCCGATGAAGTAATCTCTATCGCTGGCCATGAGAAGCGGGGAGATACCGCGGGAGAGAACCTGCTCTCTTGCCCGTGCCAGTGTGCTGGCGGTCAGCCTCTGCCGCTCGGCATTTTTCTGCTCCAGCCACCTTGCCAAGCGGCGGGCTTCAAGCGGGGAGTCGGTCGTGAGCAATTTATAGCTGGTCATGGCGTGTTCCAGTCGTCCGGCCGCATTCAGGCGAGGCGCAATCATCCATGAGATGCTTTCGGCATCAAGGTTTCCGCCGCCGAGGTTTGCCTGGTCGATGAGCGCGCTGATACCCGCGCGCGGCCTGTAGTTCATCATCAGCAGCCCCTCTTTCACCAGGAAGCGGTTTTCTCCCAGCAGCGGTGACATATCGGCGACCGTGCCGAGCGCGGCCAGGTCAATCAGCTCCTCCAACTGGCCGCCACGGCCAACGCTTTGATAGAGCGCCTGAAGCAATTTGAAGGCCACACCGGCACCGGTCAGCTCCGCAAAGGGGTATTCAGAGCCGGCCATCTTAGGGTTTACAATCGCTGCTGCCGGTGGGATTTCGGGCAGCGGTGTGTGGTGGTCAGTGATAACGATGTCCAACCCCATTCTCCTGGCACGCTTGACTTCGGACAGGCTGGTAATCCCGCAATCTACGGTGACCACAAGTCCAATGCCCTGCTGACGGAGGTTCTCCAGTGCCGTGGTTCTCAAACCGTAACCCTCGGTCAGGCGGTGCGGGATGTAAGGGATTACGGTGCCGCCGAGTGCTGAAAGTCCCTGAACGAGGAGGGCGGTGGCCGTGATGCCGTCAGCGTCATAGTCACCGTATATGGCGATCGGCTCTGCGGAGAGCAGGGCGCGGTATATCCTGGCTACAGCCTTATGCATATCGGGAAGCAGCAGTGGGCTACTGCACAGGTTATGGTCGGCAGCAAGAAAGGAGGCTATCTGCGCTGGCTCCTTCAAGCCGCGATTGAACAGAAGCTGGACGACCATGGGGGGAATGCTTGAGTTGTTCACCAGATACTGGCGCGGAATCGGTGGCTGCAGATTCCAGCGGTAGCGACTCAAGCCTATGCCTCAGTGTATTTTTGGACTATAAGTACCGAATTATGTCCCCCGAAACCAAACGAGTTGGAAAGTGCCGTTTTGACTTCAGCCTTGCGGGCAACATTCGGCACATAATCAAGGTCACAGTCCGGATCGGGGTGGTCGTAATTGATGGTGGGCGGGATAATGCCGTTCCTGATGGACAGGATGCAGACCAGTGCTTCGGCGGCACCGGCACAGCCGATGAGGTGCCCCAGCATTGACTTGGTGGAACTTATTGGAACCTTGTAAGCGTAGTCGCCGAAGACGGTCTTGATGGCCCTCGTCTCCGTAACATCGTTCAGCTGGGTAGAGGTGCCATGGGCATTGATGTAATCGATATCCGATGGCTGCAAGCCTGCTTTCTTGAGCGCGATGCGCATGGCTTGGGCAGCACCCTCACCGCTTTCCAGCGGCTGAGTAACGTGGAAGGAATCGGCGGTGGCGCCGTAAGCGATTATTTCCCCCAGCACGGGGGCATCTCGTTTAAGAGCGTGCTCCAGCTTCTCCAGGATGAGCACGCAGGCGCCCTCGCTGATGACAAATCCATCACGTTCAATGTCGAAAGGACGAGAAGCTTCCTTGGGAGCATCATTTCGGGTCGAAATGGCTTTAAGGGCGCTGAAAGCAGTAATGCCCAGCGGGTTGATTATCGCCTCGGTACCACCGGCAAGCATAACCCGAGCATCCCCGTGTCTTATGAGTTCGCAAGCCGCGCCGATGGCATCCGAGCCGCTGGAACAGGCGGAGGTGGTGCAAAAATTGGGCCCCCTGATACCGAGTGAGATGGATATCTGAGCGGCGGCGATATCAGCAATCATCATCGGGGCCAGGAACGGGCTAACGCGGTCCGGCCCCCTTTCCACGAGTATTCTCGCCTGTTCAAAGAGGGTGGTCAGCCCACCGATGCCGCTGCCGATGATAACCCCGATGTCATTGACATTGGTGTGGTCGATTTCCAGTCGCGCTGACTCCACTGCTTCCCGGCTGGCGGCAACCGCAAGCTGAGCGAAGCGGTCCATGCGGCGGGCTTCTTTACGCTCTACGTAGTCGGTTGGTACAAATCCTTTTACCTCGCCAGCAAATTTGGTCTCCATGTCAGAGGGGTCAAATAGCGTAATGTAGTCGATGCCAGACTTGCCGGCGACCAGCCCCTCCCAGGTAGTATTGACATCCAGACCAAGAGGACTGAGAATGCCCATACCGGTGACAACAACCCGGTCATTAATGCTATCATCCATAGGAGTTGCTCCTGTTTTATCTTAATAAATGAATACCAGGCCAAACCGTAATGCGTGATTGATTTAATTAGTTTTTTACCATAATTGCCGTCCGTTTGCAAGTAAGGCTCTGGCTTTGACCGTTGATGAATGGCAACCCTATAATGGGACTGAAGGAAGGCTCAAATGAATGGCATCAGGGTTGCCCTGGATACGCTGGGCTGCAAGCTGAATCAGGCAGAAACCGAATCGCTGGCACGGGAACTGGCGGCGGCGGGCTATGAGCTGGTCAAAACTGTAGCTGAGGCTGACGTTTATATACTGAATACCTGCACTGTAACACACATCGCTGACCGCAAAGCCAGGAACCTTTTGCGGCAGGCACACCGACGAAATGAGAATGCCCGGCTGATAGCTATCGGCTGCTATGCGGAGAGGTCGCTTCCGGTGCTGTCTCAGGTAGAGGGCGTTGACCTCGTCCTGGGCAATGATAAAAAAGCGCAGGTAGGCAGCAAGCTGCTGGGACTTGGCTGCCCGCTCCCGTCTTCGAGCGGGCAGGGCGCCTATGGTTATGGTCGGAATCGTTCCTTTCTAAAAATCCAGGACGGCTGCCGTAATTTCTGCAGCTACTGCATCGTGCCGCTGGTGCGGAGCCGGGTAGAAAGCGTGCCGGCGGAGAAGGTCATTGCCGAGGTTCAGAACCGGGCAACAGACGGAGTAAAGGAGGTCGTGCTCACCGGGACCGAAGTTGGAGACTACCGCAGCGAGGGCGTTGCTTTAACCGGTCTTTTAAAGCGCGTCCTGGCGGAAACCGCGGTGACTAGGCTGAGGTTATCCTCTTTGCAGCCACAGGAAATAACGGCAGAACTGCTTGAGCTCTGGAAGGACAGTCGACTGTGCCCGCACTTCCATCTCTCTCTGCAGAGCGGCAGCGATTCCGTTCTGCGGCGGATGAAGCGGAGATACTCTGCGGCTGACTATCGACGAACGGTTAATCGGATTAGAGAGTCTCTGCCGGAGGCGGCCATCACCACCGACGTCATCGTCGGCTTCCCTGGGGAGACCGACGCCGAGTTTGAGGAAAACTATGGTTTCTGCCGGCAGATAGGCTTTGCCCGTATCCATATCTTTCCTTATTCACGGCGACCGGGGACACAGGCCGCCGCTATGCCGGACCAGGTTTCAGAGAGGGTGAAAAGGGAGAGAGTACAAAAAATGCTGGCGCTGGCCGAGGAGAGCGCCCTGAATTTTCGACAACGCTTTCTGGGCAGAACCATGCCGGTGTTATGGGAGCAGAAATCAAACGGCGTCTGGTCAGGCTACACGGCAAACTACATTAAAGTCTACGCCAGAAGCAGCCCGGATTTGACCAACCAGCTAATACCCGTAAAGCTGGAGAGCATATATAAAGACGGGGTGTGGGGGAAATGGTCAGACCTTTAGCTTCTCCGCCGGGTTCCTGAATTCACAGGGGACTCTGGTCTGACAGAGGCCGCAGCCCTGCACATCAACGCCATACATCTTTTTAATGTAAGCTATATCCTCCCACATGTACTGGCGGCACCTTATCTTATCGTGGCCCTGCTCGGTGATGGCGCCGGCGGGGCAGCGGGGAATGCAGGCCCAGCACTTTTTATTGACATAAAACAGGCAGTTTGAGTACGGCGTGCTGGCGGTTCGGGGGCTGGTGGGGAGGGGCATATCGGTGACGGCGCTGCCGCAGCGGTGGGCGATGCCGCGCTCGGTGATGAAGCCATCGGAGAGGCTGAAGGTGCCCAGCCCGGCGGCGTAGGCAACGTGCCGCTCCGACCAGTTGGAAAGGTAACCCTTATCGTTCTCCATGGTCTTGAAATAGGGCTGCAGAAACGGGGCGGTGGCGAGATAGCCTTTGCCGACGATAACTTCAACCACGTGCTTCCGCAGTGCCTCGTTGAACTTTTCCCCGTACCACCGGGTGTATGCCCAGGGGCGGGATGGTATGTCTTTCTGGGTTCGATTTGATTTACGTGTTTTATCGGTGATGGGCAGTATCCAGCTGATGACGGACAGGTGTGAAGACAAGTCTCCGGGATTTTTCTCACAGGTTTTGGACAGAGCCTCGCGGGGGGTGCAGTGGGATGGGTCAATTATCGTTTTATACTCTGTGAAGATGGGGTCATCGCCGTCGGCGAACTGCACCAGCGGTTCGTCAAAGATAAAATCGTTATCCGAATTGGGCATGCGATTCATCGGGCTGCTGCGCGCAAAGGTCCTGATTTCCTCCTGAACGAAGGCTGCCGTTTCCTCTGGATTGATACTAGCGGACAAGGGGTTTACCTATCCTCCTTATATGCTTGGTGATTGCCGGGATAATGGATGCTTACTCAGCCTCAAGGGCGTGGGTCAGCACCTCTTTCATGTGCTCGCCGGGCATCAGGAAGTCTTCTTCGGAAAGGTCCTGCCCGATGAGCCTCAAGCGTTCGAGCAGCGCGTAAAAGTTGATGGCCCA
>CAYFVI010000008.1:0-3531 GCA_964346525.1 uncultured Dehalococcoidaceae bacterium | reverse complement strand
ATTCAGAACGCCTGCCGCAAAGGGCAGAAAGTGATTATTACTGATTTGGGACATCTGCTTGACCATGAGATTGATATGAATACCACAATTATAGTAGGGAACTCAACCACTTTCACATCTGATAAGTGGGTGATAACCCCACGTGGTTACGCAAAAAAATATGACCTGAGCGCACGGGCTCCGAAATGAAGGCGTTGGATAAAAGATAAAAGGCAAGCAGGGATGGGATTCCAGCAATGAAAGCTATAGTTATCGCCGGCACTACCAGCGGCGTTGGCAAAACCACCGTGGCTACTGGGCTGATGGCAGCTCTGCGGCGGCGCGGGCTGAAGGTGCAGCCCTTCAAGGCTGGCCCTGATTACATCGACCCCACGTATCATACCTGGGCGACCGGCGAGCCGTCGCGCAACCTGGATACGTGGCTCCTCTCCCCTGGCGCGGTTATCGAGCTCTTCACCCGCGCCTTGAGCCAAAAAGATATCGCTGTGATAGAAGGTGTGATGGGGCTTTTCGATGGGCGCTCATCGGTGGGCGATGAGGGTAGCACGGCGGAGCTCGCCAAGCTCCTGGGAGCGCCGGTGCTGCTGGTCGTTGACAGTCGGAAAGGAGCACGAAGCCTGGCCGCCATGGTCAACGGGTACCAAACCTTCGATTCATCACTTGTTATTGGAGGTGTGATATTAAACGGCATCGGCAGCGAAGGGCACTTCAGAGTATGCCAAGAGGCCATAGAGCACTATACCGGAGTAAGGGTGCTTGGTCATCTTCCCCGCCGAGATGACCTGTCTCTTCCGGAACGGCACCTGGGCTTGATTCCTACTGTGGAGAACCCGATGAGCGACGAGTTTTTGGAACGTCTCATAACGCAGTGTGAAACTACCTTTAACCTCCCGGAGATACTGCGCTTGTCAGAGCAGGCGGTTGTTGCTCAGGCAGAGGCTCAGCTGTTTCCAGCGGTAAACCAGCCACCGGCAACCAGAATTGCCGTGGCCAGAGACAAAGCCTTCAGTTTCTATTATGAGGACAGTCTTGACCTTCTTGAAGCATGGGGAGCTGAGCTTTTACCCTTCAGTCCACTGGAAGATACCACGCTGCCACGGAACGCTTCCGGGCTTTATATCGGCGGAGGCTTCCCCGAACTATATGCGGCTCAACTTGCTGCAAACGAGTCTCTGAAGGAGACTATCAGAGATGCCATCGGAGGCGGCATGCCCGTTTATACGGAGTGCGGTGGGTTAATGTACCTTGGTACCGGCCTCCGAGACATGAACGGACAAAACCACCGTATGGCAGGCTTTCTTCCCATTTCCTCACAGATAAACAGCCCGCGCCTCAGCCTTGGCTACAGAACGGTTCAGGCTTTGGGTGACGGACCACTTCTGCGTCGAGGTGAGACGGTTCGGGGCCACGAGTTCCACTGGTCGGTGCTGGAAAATAGCCATGCCAGACCTAATGCCTATTGTATTATCGACCAGGGAAGACGTCGGGAGGGGTTTCACAGAAAGAATCTGCTCGCTTCCTATATCCATCTTCACCTGGCCAGTCAGCCATCGATGGCACAGCGCTTTATTGCCAGCTGCCGACACTTTCACGATAGCATGGAGACCTCATGAAGGCACGATTAATCATGGTACAGGGCACGGCATCCCATGTTGGCAAAAGTGTGCTGGTGACCGCCCTGTGCCGGATATTCAAACAGGACGGCTTTTCCGTAGCCCCCTTTAAGGCTCAGAATATGTCCCTGAATTCCTACGTCACTCCTGATGGAGGGGAAATCGGAAGAGCGCAGGCGGCGCAGGCCGAGGCGGCCGGCGTAACCCCTTCGGTAGAAATGAACCCCATCCTGTTAAAGCCGGAAGCCCACAGCCGCTCTCAGGTGGTGGTTATGGGGCGGCCGCTGACTTCAACCGCAGCCGCAGATTACTACCAGATGAAGCCCCGACTGTGGGAGGTGGTTACTGAAGCACTGGAAAAACTTCGTTCCCGCTATGAGATAGTCGTTATCGAGGGAGCAGGTAGCGCGGCTGAGGTAAATTTCAGAGATAGAGAAATAGTAAACATGAGTCTGGCCCTACACTGTCAGGCTCCGGTGCTGCTGGTGGGAGATATTGACCGCGGCGGCGTGTTTGCCTCGCTGCTCGGTACCCTGTGGCTTCTGGAACCGATGGACGCAAACCTGGTAAAAGCGCTGGTGATAAACAAATTTCGGGGAGACCTTGCTCTGCTGGAACCCGGTCTGGAGTTTCTGCAGATGAAAGCCGGCATTCCTGTGGCTGGTGTGATTCCCTACTTCGATGACATTTACATTGCTCAAGAGGACTCGGTGGCGCTGGAACAGGTAACGCCCCAGCTAGAAGCCTCCCAGATAGACATCGCAGTGATTAAATTGCCTCATATCTCTAACTTTGATGATTTCGATCCACTGGCCAGGGAAAATGGCGTGCGGGTGCGGTATGTAAGGTCCGTCGCAGCCCTGGGCCATCCTGATTTGATTATTCTGCCGGGCAGCAAGACCACAGTCTCTGATTTAGAGTGGTTAAACAAAAGCGGACTTGGCCCCCGTATTACCGAGCTGCACCATCACGGCGTTTTTATCATCGGTATTTGTGGTGGCTACCAGATGCTGGGCCAGAGTATCGATGACCCGGAGCATGTGGAGTCCCCGGTCTCCCGCCAGGAAGGGCTGGGCCTTCTACCGATAACCAGCGCCTTCTTGCCAGAGAAGGAAACCAACCAGATTAAAGGTAAGGTGATAGCCAGCAGTGGGCTTCTGGGTGAAGCTGTGGATACCCCTTTTGAAGGCTACGAAATCCACATGGGCAGAACGGAAAGCAGGGGAGGGAAAGTTGCTTTCCGCATCTGGCAGCGCTCCGGGCAGCCCTGTGACATATCTGATGGATGCCTCGATGATAACGGGCGGGTTTTCGGGACATATATCCATGGGCTATTCGGCAACCGGGAGCTCCGCAGGTCTATTCTAGGACACATTGCCAGTGGCAAAGGGTGTTCCATCACCTTTACCAAGGGCAAAGTCCAGCGGGAGAAAGAGTATGACAGACTTGCCAGGCTGATTCGCGGCAGCCTTGACATGAATCTGGTTTATGACATCGCCGGATTAAAGAACAGAAGATGATGATTCAGATACGCGCCTGGAGGGATTCGAACCCACGACCCTCGGTTCCGAAGACTGGCGAATGACCTCCCAAACCCTCATTTTACGTTCAAATTAGAACCGATGTACTATTTGCTAGATAATGGTTTTGTGCATAATATACCAGTCAGTCCCAATGCTTACTATATAGTCTATTAGCAAATTATTAGCAAAATCGCAGCGTCAGTTTAGGCTTTGCCTGAATACGAAGGCCTTGGAAAACAAGGCCTCGACTCTATTGATTTAACCCATTCCCAACACGTTAAGCTGGTAACCTTTCGGGTAATAGAAACTGTTAAAGCTTAATTCGTGAGGTAAATAATGACTATCCCACCAACAATCAGGCTGATTGCAATAAACCGTAAGAAAAGTGTAGACGT
>CAYFVI010000007.1:0-7574 GCA_964346525.1 uncultured Dehalococcoidaceae bacterium | reverse complement strand
CAGAATGGCACAGAGCGTGAGCACCGATAACCTGACACCACCGGATTTCCTCGTCTTTACGTGGTCGGAATGGAATGACCTTGATGATGAGATATATCACACGGCAACCTATTTCTTCGCCGATTTATCCGGCGATACCGGCAAGCTGAAACGGACTCACTGGAGCAGCGCCGGCGCCAATGAGCAGACGCTTATCGCCAACCATATCTATTATGCCCCCGCGGACCCGGATGATACCACCAAGGCCTGCTACCAGGCACCGGTGCTGACCCTGCAGCTGACCTCCCTCGTTAAGGATGCCATGGAAACCAGGGAATACCAGATTAAACGCCGACCAAATATTTGATAGTGATAAGCCAATGTTTAAGATTTTTGAGCGAATAATCAAGGACGAAGTAGGACAGGCTTTACCCATCACGCTGGCCCTGCTTATCATCGGCGGGCTGACCATCGCGCCGAGCCTGAGCCTGATCTTTTCCAGCGCCAAAACCAGCAACATGCTTCAGACCGGCGTGAAGGGCACCTACGCCGCCGATGCCGGCGTGGAAAATATCTTGTGGTCGCTGGCCAACGGCCAGTCACCTCCCACCCAGCTTTCTGACAACATCAACGATATGCAGGTGGATATACAGACTATAGACAAGGGGACCTACACACTGTATTTTGGCGAATTCATCGATCCGGGAGAGCACAGCGATTACCTTGATGTGGCCGCCAACATGTCCTGGGACGCAGGGGCCGATGCTTACAAATATACGATCAATGTTACCTGGCGGGCTGATCCTGGCACTCCCCCCATACGCCTGGAAGAAGTCGGGACAAGAATACCTGTCGGGTATACTTACCGGGCAGGGTCGGCGGCCGATTTCACGGAAAACCTCTCCACCGATGAACCGGATGAAACGCTGGACTCACAGGGCGCCTACCTGCTGAACTGGGTACTCGGCTCTCCAAAGCCGTATATTTCCGAAAACGAAACGCAGAAGACGCAGATTTTCTACATAACTGGCTCCGGGGGGCAAGATTGGTATTACGCCTGGGTGGTCGCCAACCGGGATGATGTCGGCGCCGTGGGTGAAATCAACGGTACCTACTACGAAATTACGGCGAACGCAACTCACCCTGAGACTAACAGGACCACCGCTAAAATTACGATTGACGCAATTCTCGGGGGTGGAAATACACATATTATATCGTGGCGAATCAACAATTAATTTATAAACCGGGAAGCAAGAAGTGAAGATTAGTAAAAAAAGCTGGGTTATGATTGTCCTCGGGTTCTTGATTATAGCTTCTGTCAGCTTATTCTTTGTCTATTATCAAGGCGCGGACGAACGAAAACAGCTGCAAGCAGACCTGCTTTCGGTCCGTTCCAATTTAAGTGCCGTGGACACGACGACTCTTACACAACGGCAAAAGGTATTGGAAAGGGATTTGAATCAAGCATACCGAAAATACGAAGCAGACAAGGCTAAGTTTGTACAGTCAATAGAGAACATTGATGCGAGCAATGCTCTCTATAACACAGCTAACGTAAATAGCGTCAATATAACTGAGATGAGCTCGTCAGACATTAGGAGTGAGGTAATAGAAGGCGCTTCCTGTCTTGCGCTCTCACTTGATGCCAAAGTCGTGGGCAAGGTCGAAAATCTTGTCGCTTTCATCACACAGCTCAATGATGAGCTTACCAATGCGGTGGTTAAGTCAGTGAATATGGACATAGCCTCGTCAGACAACGATACGATAGCCTTCGCTAACATCCAGATGGTTATCTATACGCACGAGGAAAGATAAACATGGCGAAGAAAGCGGTTACTTTATACATCGATGACACCAGCATCCGGCTCCTGGAAACCAGCGGGCAACGGATCAAGAAATGGGCCGACATACCTCTTGAGTCCGGCCTGGTGAAAAACTCTGTGGTGCTGAAAACGGAGGAGGTTGCCGCCAAAATCAAGCAGCTTTTTAAAGTGCACAAGATAAAATCCAAAAAAGTTACCCTCGGTGTCAGCGGGCTGCATTGTCTCACCCGCCCTATTCTCCTGCCCCAGCTTCCCAGGGACATGCTGGAGGAGGCGGTAAGGCGGGAGGCAAAACGCGTGCTGCCGGTTTCTCCCGACCAGCTTTACCTTTCGTGGAAATCACTGCCAGCCGTGGAAGGGAAAACGCGAGTCTTCCTAGTGGCAATACCACAGAACGTGGCGGATGCACTGGTCAATACGCTGCATCTTGCCGGGCTAAAGCCAGACTTAATGGATACCAAACCCATGCTCCTGGCAAGACTGGTTAAGGACATGACAGCCTTAATTATTGATGTACAACCAACTGAATTTGACATTATCATCAAGGCTGATGGTATTCCACAACCGGTGCGAACCGTCAGTTTTCCTGACGAAAAGATATCTTGGCAGGACAAATTGCCTATGCTTCAAAATGAAATCGATAGAACGGTTGATTTCTATAATACCGATAATAAACAATTCCCCCTAACACCCACCATGCCGTTATTCGTATCCGGAGAGCTGGCTGACGCAGTTGGAGAAAATCAGACTCTTTCACAGCAACTGAACCGTACGGTTATACCTCTGGCACCTCCATTTGAAAATCCCGACGGTTTGAACCCCAACCGATACATGGCAAATATGGGGCTGGTACTGAAAAAAGCTCTGCCATTAAATGATTCATCGGTTTCACTGAGCAATTTGAATCTTCTGCCCAAAGTCTACCAGCCTGAGCCGATTTCATTAATAAGAGTCACCGCCGTGCCCGGGTTAATCAGCGCGGTTGGTTTTCTCCTGCTTCTTGCCATGGTAACTCAAAGCGCTTTGGCCGACATTAGCGAGTTGCGGGGCCAGTTATATACCACATCGCAACTGCTTCAGCAAAGGTTAAACGAAAGGCAACAGTTGGTCAATGCCATTGGCAAGTCCGAGCAAGAAATGCAAAATATCGAAGACTCGCGAGGTAAGATTACGGCTGCTTTGGCTAATATCGAAACACAGAGCGAAATAATAAATGGCAACCTAGCAGTTGTCGTAAACGCTATACCGGATACAGTGAGCCTCACCAAGGTCCGCTACGACGATACCTCATTCACCATAACCGGCACGGCGACCAGTGAAGAGGAGGCTTTATCATACTTGAGTGAACTGAGGGCCAGCGAAAGATTTTCTCATATCAAGATTGCGAACATGAGTACCACAGGTTACCAGAAGGTAAGGTTTAACGTGATTCTCAATATCGAAAACTAAGAAAATGGACATTTTTTCATTAGTGCGCTCCGCAGCCGAAAAAGGTGCTTCCGACTTACACCTTGTGGTGGATAGCAGTCCTATTTTTCGTATCAATGGTTCATTAACGCCGCAAGAAAACCTGCCAACACTGACTTCCGAGGATATAGCCCATGCCTTTCAACAGATTACCGCGGAAAAAGAAAGGGCTAACTTCCACCATTCCCTGGAATTGGACTTCGGCTACACGATGCCAGATACCGGCCGGCTGCGCTGCAACGCGGCCAGACAGCGCGGCACACTCACGCTCGCCATCAGAATCATCCCACTGGTCATTCCCTCTCTCGATGAACTGGGACTACCCCAGGTCTGTAAAGACTTTGTCCTGAAACCGCGGGGGCTGGTAGTGGTGAGCGGACCCAGCGGGAGCGGCAAATCAACAACGCTGGCGGCCATGATAAACTACCTGAATTCAGTGGAGCAAAAAAGAATCATCACCATCGAAGACCCTATTGAATATATTTACTCGAATCATAAATGCGCCATCACCCAGCGGGAACTAGGCAGCGATACCCTGTCTTTCGCCGATGCGCTCAAGCATATTCTGCGGCAGGACCCTGATGTCATTCTGGTAGGCGAAATGAGGGATTTCGAGACCGCAGCTGCCGTGCTCACCGTGGCGGAAACGGGGCATTTAATACTCACCACCGGTCACGCTACCAGCGCATCGCAGGCCATCGAAAGAATTATCGACCTGTTTCCCACTCATGAGCGCCATCTGGCCCAGACCCGCCTCGCCTCCCTGCTCCTCGGCATCCTGTGTCAGGCACTTGTCCCCAGAGCCGACGCCTCCGGGAGAGTGGCTGCAGTGGAGATAATGCTGGCCAATCCGGCGGTAAAGAACCTCATCCGCGAAGGTAAAATTCATCAGTTGCCCAACGCCATGGTCACCCAAACCAGCTCCGGTATGATGCTCCTTGACCACTCCTTAATCGATTTATATCGTAGGGGAGTAATAGCCGGCGATAGTTTGCTTGCCTCCTGCAATGACCGTGAAGAGGTGACGAAACTTATTGGCCGGGTTGAGGTCGAATAGTCAAGGGGTTTGGAGCAGAATTCACGACCTCCGGTAGCTTGCGCCAGGCCAAAAAACAGCGAAGAGAAAGACTCCTGTCTTGATATAATTCATTTCTTCTAGCGTCGATTTATTCAACGAATATCCCTGCGGTCACTGGTTCGACAATCATGTTCAATCCTTCTATAATTAATGCCGGAATATTTACGAGCGGGTGGTGCCTGAGGGACATTATTTAATGAGCGACAAGACAGCGAAGGCAATCAGTCATACCGGCATATTGAATGCCATAGGGAACACACCTCTGGTGGAACTGGCTAATTTGACCGGTAATCCACGGGTAAAGATTCTGGCAAAGCTCGAAGGAAACAATCCCGGGGGTTCGGTCAAAGACCGCCCGGCCTATTACATGATTAAGAAAGCCGAGGAGAGCGGGGAGCTTACCAGAGGAAAGACAATCATTGAGCCAACTTCCGGTAATATGGGCATCGCCCTGGCCATGATAGGCGCGGCAAAGGGATACCGGGTAAAGCTCTTCATGCCGGAGTGTGTCAGCATGGAGAGGCAGCTCGTCCTGACCGCCTTCGGTGCCGAAACCGTGCTTACCCCGGCAAAAGAAAGCACCGATGGCGCCATAAGGGCCGCCCATCAGGCACTGAGCGACCAGCCGGAAATGTATTACATGCCCAACCAGTTTGACAATGAGAGCAATGTCCTGGCTCACTACGAAACCACCGGCCCTGAGGTCCTCACCCAGACCGAGGGAGAAATCGACGTGTTCGTGGCCGGCATGGGAACGACAGGAACACTTATGGGAGCGGGCCGGTACCTCAAGGCAAAGAAACCATCGGTCAGAATCGTTGGTGTTGAGCCAACGGAAGGCCACACCATACAGGGACTCAAGAATATGACTGAGTCAATTGTCCCCGGAATATATCACCCGGAGAGACTGGACGCAAAGGTCATTATTGAGGATGGCGAGGCGTTTGACTTATCCAGACAACTGGCTACAAAGAAAGGAATCTTCGTTGGTATGTCAAGCGGCGCCGCAGTGGCAGCCGCTTTGCGGATAGCCAGAGACATGTATTCCGGCATCATTGTGGTGATACTGCCTGATAGAGGCGACCGTTATTTAAGCACCACCCTGTTCCGGTCGGTATGTGCCAGATGTCCGCCCTGATAACTCTTTGCTCTTTGAATTTACTCTTTAATATATAGCCCGGTTTCCGGGTGGAAAGCATACCAGGCAAACCAGAAGCCTCTCTCGGCCACGATTTCCTCTCCAGTGTCAAGGTCAGTTATGGTGACTATGCCAGCATCATCCCTCCCCACCTTTAGCCGCACTCCGGCTACCGTGTCCTCTACGGTACCAAGCTCTTTCAGGTCGTCTTCGCGATATGCCTTGTATACGCCGTTTACTTCAATGCCGTAGATAACCGTTTTGGGGTGGATACGCTCATCTTCCGTTTCGACGGGAAACAGCAGGTAGCTGTCTTCATAGTAACTGCCGTAAGGGTCCCTCCCGTAGGGTCGGTTAAAGCCGGTGACCTGACTCAA
Source organism: uncultured Dehalococcoidaceae bacterium (assembly GCA_964346525.1). GTDB lineage: Bacteria > Chloroflexota > Dehalococcoidia > Dehalococcoidales > RBG-16-60-22 > E44-bin89. The sequence goes on along the minus strand of CAYFVI010000007.1, from coordinate 1,712 downwards.
GACTTCCGAATCGGGATGTTCCTCTTTCCATTCCCGCCAGGTCACCGTGTTTATTGAAATCATGTTGAGCTTCATTCCGGTCAGTTCCCCGACTATGGCCAGGCCATCAAGCTGGCTCCAGTAAGTGTCCGTCTTTCTATCATACATAACCAGGTTTGAATTATAGAGTTTTCCTGAGGTACCGAATTCAACAGCCTCGCCGTTGATGACTCGCTCAAAGGCAACGCCTGAGCCGCAGAGCGGTCAGTAGGTGATGAGCAGCGGGTCTCCGGCGATAAAATCATTGACGATTTCATGCCAGACCATAAGCTGTAAAGGATAGACTCTCTTTACCCCCTTGTAGATAATGGCCAGCACCAGCTCGTTGTCTTCAATCCAGGAGTCCGCCTCTTCCAGCGTCACGTATATGGGATTATCGATGGCCGGGATGCCATCTTTGGGCGGCCCGCCGCCCACGATTTTGTCAGGGTGGACAATGTACCTCGTCCCGTCAGCCGTCACTTTAATATCATGCTCCTCCTCTGGTGCCGGTGTCGGTGCCTTAGGTGGAGGCGGAGCCTGCGGAGTGCAGCTCACCGCCAGAACAAGAAAGGCCGCTAGCAGCAGAAGTAAACTAATATTTTTCATCTTTATCCTCCCTAAAAATCAAAAACACGAAAGACGAAGATTAGATAATAGAGCGAAATACCCAGCATTATCAGGCCAGCAACCAGGTTTACCCACTTCCCGTGCTTGGTAAGAAAGTTGATGATCGCATCGGTTGCTGCGGAGGAGACACCGGCAAGCACCAGCAGCGGGAACCCCAACCCGAAGCCGAACAGAAGAAACCGGAAAATGTTCTGGATGAAATCCACGGTGGATACCGCCCTGGCGAACAATATGGCGATAAACCCGGGATTACACGGCACCACGATAGCACCGAAGAAAAACCCGTAAAGAAAGGCGCTTACCCAGGGATTCCTCGTTATTGGGGCATGGCCTTTGGGCAAAAACCTCCAGATATCGATGTTTCTATCCGTGGTCAGCGATATGATGCCGGTCACGATTAATATCAGGCTTATGATGAGCAGGATGCCAAACGCTATCGGGGAGACTATCTGCACCACGTTGGTCAGAGATACTTCCAGGATGGTGGTGAACACCAGTCCCAGCAGGAACATGAACAGGATGACACCAACGGTGATAATCAGGCCGAAAAGGAAGATAGTTTTGCGGCCGGCGGTTTGCGTGGAGGTCTGAGTGGAGAGGTAGACCAGAAACCCGGGATAGATGGGCAGGACACAGACCGCCCCCAGCGGGGTGGCCAGTCCCAGCAGGAACGCTTCCCAGAGCACCCCCAGCCATTCCATCACAGGCAGTCCTTCTCTATCTCGCCGCGAATATCATCAGCCGACTTTATTCCGCTACGCAGCAGCCGGGCTGACCCGTCTTCGCAGATGAGCACCACTGGCGCACGGGGGGCACTGACAATCTCCAGGCCGAACTCATCAATCAGGGCCTCGGTGAGCTGTTTCGGAGAAACGGCAAAGTACCAGTTCAGGTTATTTCTTTCCACGTGGTCTTTCACCTTGGTCGCGTCCTCATTCGGGTCGGTATCCAGCGAGATATGGACTATCTCTTCGCCTTCGAATTCCATTATCTGGCTCATTTCTTTCTGCTGCGCCAGACAGGTAGGGCACCACACGGCAAAGCTCTCCAGCAAAATAGTCTTC
>CAYFVI010000006.1:0-7213 GCA_964346525.1 uncultured Dehalococcoidaceae bacterium | reverse complement strand
CGGGTACGCAGGGCATGAAAATCAACCAGCTCCCCGACATGCTCAATTATGGCTGATTTGATGATATTTTCCTCGGTTTCCGGCAGCTTGACATCGATTAACCCGCCGAATGACTTCCTCAATACTTCATAAGCCGATTTAAAAATAACTAAAGAGACCAGCAGCGCGATTATAGGGTCGATGATGGTGAAGTTGGTCAAACGGATGATTAAGAGCCCTACCAGCACTCCGGCCGCGGAATAAACGTCAGCCGCAACATTGCGGGCATTGGCCTCAAGCGCCACCGAATCGGTGGTCCTGGCTACTTTAAGCAGGTACCTCGACAGAAAAAGGCTGACCACAATGGAAACCAGCATTACGCCCATGCCGGCTTCGGCCAATTCAAGGGTTGCTCCGGCGATAATCCGGCGTATCGCTGAATATACAATCAGGCCACCGGCGGCAAAAATCAGTACCGCCTGCACCACGGCGGCTATATTTTCCACTTTGCCGTGGCCAAACGGGTGCTCTTCATCCGCCGGCCTGGTAGCAACCACAACAGCCAGAAAAGTAATGGTGATGGCAAACAAATCGAGGAAACTGTCCACCGCCTGGGCCAGAACGCTGATGCTCCCCGTGATAACCCCCACCACCACCTTGAAGGCTATCAGCCCGATAACCACGCCCAGAGAAAGTTTGGCGGCGCCTGTTCTGGTGGCAAACATCTCTCCTCACCTATTTGCCGGCTCTTGCCCACGCGAAAGGCAGCCAGCTGATGAACCGCCGCCACTCCCTTCTGTCCCAGACCACCAGCAGCGCGGGCGCGATGCATACGGAGCTGAAGGTTCCGGCGATGATGCCGATAATCAGGACGGCGACCAGGTTCTGAATGGTGACGCCGACGAAGAACAGCAGCGCCAGGACGACCACCAGCGTGGTGAGGCTGGTGTTTATGGAGCGACCCAGCGTTTCCACCAGACTGTTGTTGACCACCGTCTCAAAGTCGACGCTTACATCGAGGCGCAGATTTTCCCTTATCCGGTCAAAGATGACCACGGTATTGTTCACGCTGTATCCGATCACCGCCAGGATTCCGGTGATGAACATCATGTTCACCTGCCAGTTCAGTATGCCGCCGAGTATGGAGAAAACACCCAGTGCCACCAGCGCATCGTGGACCAGGGCAATGATAGCACAGACACCGTAGTGAAAGGGCCTGGGCATGCGGCGAAAAGCCCAGGTAACGTAGAGCAATATACCCACCGCCGCCACCCATACGGCGATAATTGCCGTCCGGAACGTTTCAGTGGCAATCATCGGTGACACCGAGGAGAACTCGGGCTCGGTGAGCTGGCCGAACCTGGCTTCAAGCCCAGCTTCCAGCGCCTCCTTGCCCTCGGTGCCCAATTCCTCGGTACGTATCAGGTAGTCGCCGGCACCGGTGCGCTGGATAATTACGTTATCGTAGCCCATGTCAACCAGCGCCGTCTTCAGCTCGTCCTGCGCCACATCCTGCTCGAAGTCGACGGTGAGCAGCGAGCCGCTGCTGAACTCGATGCCGGTGTTCAGGCCAAAGGTCAGCAGGGAAATTATCCCGATGAGGATAACACCTCCTGAGATAAGAAAGAACCGGAACCTCTTGCCGATGATGTCAAACATTTCTTTTGCCCACCGATACGCTGAAAAGATGTGTCCGCTTCGACAGCGGACCGCCGACGAACAGGCGCAGTAGGGTGCGGGTCACCACGATGGCGGAGAACATGCTCACCGTAACACCGATGAACAGGGTTACGGCGAAACCGGCTACCGGTGCGCCGCCGACGATGCTATTGCCCACCCAGATGAGAATGATGCAGACAATGATGGTGGTGATATTGCTGTCGCGGATGGCGTTCCAGGCGCGGTTAAAGCCGGCCTCAATGGCTGCCCCGAGGGTGCGTCCGGTGCGTATTTCCTCCTTCATCCGCTCGAAGATGAGCACATTGGCATCTACCGCCATACCGATGGAGAGAATAAAGCCACCCAGACCGGCCAGTGTCAGGGTAATGGGCCAGAGCTTGAATATGGCCAGCACGATTACTCCGTAGAATACCAGGGCCAGACAGGCCAGCAAGCCGGAAACACGGTAGTACGCTATCATGAAGAGCATCACCAGAATGATGCCGATGATGCCCGCCTTCACGCTCATATCAATGAAATCGGCACCCAGAACGGGGGAGACGGTCTGGTCGTAAATCGGGGTCAGCGGCAGCGGGATGCGGCCAGCATTGAGCAGCTGGGAAAGTTCCTGCGCCTCATTCAGGCTCAAGCCTTCAATCTGTCCCCGCTCGGAAATCCGGGCGCGGACGATGGGGGCAATCGGCTCGCCATCGTCCCCGAGCAGGGGTTCCCCGCTCAGGAAAATGCCCAGCGGCTCCCCGATGAGCCGGCCGGTAATCTCCTCAGATATTCTCCTCCCCTCTCTATTCCACTCGAAAATGAGCAGTACCTCACCAAACTCACCCGTGTCCACAAAAGTATTTTCTCTGAAGTAGGAGCTGTTGAGCTCCTTTTCCTGTCCGTTGATGATAGCTGTCGCCGGCACCCATTCTTCCTCCCCGTCCTCGGTTTTCAACTCGCGGAACTCGATGAGCGCCGTCTGACCGATGAGCTTCTTGGCCTTATCCGCCTCGCCGATGCCCGGCAGTTCCACCAGGATGCGGTCAGCGCCCTGCTTCTGGATCACCGGCTCGGTTACCCCGAGGATATTGATGCGCCGCTCGATGACGGCCACAGCCCCGTCCATGGCTTCGTCCTCTGTTCCCGGCGCTATGGTGGAGAAATCAGCCTGGTAGACCATGTGGATACCACCCCGCAGGTCAAGGCCCAGCCGCATTGCCTCCCTGCCCCACAGTGGATAAAGGAGGGCAATAATGGCGAAGGCAAAGAGCGCCATAACTATGGACAGGGTAATCAGGTTTCTTGTAGTCATTTTTCTATAACGCTACTTTTCCTCTGGCAAAGCGATATTCAGAGTATGCTCAATATAGTTCAAGGCTTCCTCGCGCGTGGTAACCTCTCCGGCTGCCTGTGCCTCATGCACTGCCTCAAGTATCTCCGCGAAACGCGGCCCCGGGCTCAAGCCGAAAATACCGATTAAATCATGACCATTAACGAGTTTCGGTGGCCGCGTCAGCTTCTCTTCCTCCGCGTGCTTGGTCAGCACATAGGCCATAACCTGCGCGTGCTCCCGCCAGTGAGCCGGATCCAGATGTTTTCCCCGCTTGGCTAGATGGTCCGCCAGGCTGAGGAAAAGGATATCAGTCCCCGCCTCTCCGGTATCGCGGAAATAGCGGTAAATGGCCCGATTGGTCGGCAGTCCCTCCTGGCTCATCTGTGTTGGCCGGAGATGGTATCGCACGAATAACCCCACCAGCTTTATCTCCTTGGTGCTGAACCTCAGCCTCTCCATAATTTCGGTTACCATGAGGGCTCCCTCAGTGGGATGACCGAGGAAACGGGCCCGTCCGCTTTCCTCAACCGTCCTAGTCTGCGGTTTGGCGATATCGTGCAGCAGCGCCGCCAGTCGAAGCAGCGACTTTCTCGTGCTGCCATAACCTACCTCACGTGAGAAGTGCTGTGCCAGTTCCTCCGACCAGGGAGCAGCTTCCAGGATTTTCACATCAGCATACTCCCAGTCCCCCTCCCGGAGTATAAAATCGACCGCCTTCACCGTACGCAGCGAATGCTCAAAGACATCCCAGTAATGCTCTCTGGGCTGCGTTATCCCCCTTGTCTGGCCCAGTTCGGGGAATATGCTGCCCAGCAGCCCCAAATCCTCAAGGTAATGGATATGCTGCCCGCTGCGCGGCAAAAACAGCAGCCGGAGCAGTTCTTCCCTTACCCGCTCGCCGGCCACATGGTTTATCAGGTGAGCATATTTCCGGATGAGCGCCTCGGTATCCTCATGTATCTTGAAGGAAAGCTCAGCCGAAAGACGCACTGCCCGCAGCAGGCGAACCGGGTCGGCGGCAAAAGCCGACTCGCTTGCCGCCCTGATAAGGCCGTTATTGAGGTCCTCCTGCCCGCGGAGCGGGTCGATGAGCGGCGGCGACTGTTGATGACGGACCAACTCTTCCAGCTCGATGGCCATGGCATCGATGGTGAAGTCCCGCCGCGCCAGGTCTGGCTCGATGCCGCCCTCAATCGTGGAGAAATCGAGCGCCCATTCTCTATCCGCGGCGATGGGCACCACTCTTGCTACCCCGTTCTCTTCGTCTAGGGGAATATATTTGCCCCCCAGTTCGTCAGCTATTTCGGCGGCTGCTTCGAGGGCATTGTGAGCCACGGCAAGGTCGATATCTTCCACCTCGCGCCCGAGCAGCAGGTCACGCACCATACCGCCAGCAAGATACGTGGGTATCCTCTGGGCGGCAAGATGGTGATGAACTCGCGTTAACAGGGACAGGATATCCGGTGCAATCGATATTTTCACTTCCGACGTCACTAAAGGGTACATCCGTTAAATGATACTGGAAGCAGCGTATTTTATCAAGTCTGACTCGCTTGACGCTAGCCTTCGAAGTCCTTTAAGATGGGCCAATGGCAGTCCAAAGTCATCGGTTTTCTTACGCCTGGGTCATCGTAGGCATCGTCATCATCAGCATGACGCTCATTTATGGCATCAGGCATTCCTTCGCCGTCTTCTTCCCTTCCATTCTGGAGGAATTCGGCTGGAACCGCGGCAGCACTGCCTTCATGCTTTCATTGAACCTGCTGGTCTATGGTTTCACAGCGCCTTTTACGGGTAGCCTCGGAGACCGCTGGAAACCGCAGCGTGTCATGCCCATCGGCCTTATCATTCTGGGCCTGGCAACCATAGGCTGCGCCTTCGCCCGGGAGCTGTGGCATTTCTACCTGCTTCTCGGCGTTGCCGCCGCCATCGGGATGGCCAGCGCCGGCTGGCCTCTGCTGGCGCCAGCGCTGGCAAACTGGTTTAAGCAAAAGCGTGGGCTGGCCATGGGGCTGGCGCAGACCGGGGCCGGCCTCAGTTTCACCTATGGCTTGTTTGCCGAGTTCGCCATATCTCAGGTGGGCTGGCGTTACGCCTACTTTGTCCTGGCGGGCACGCTGGGCGCCGTGCTCCTGCCGCTCTACCTCCTCTTCTTCCGCTTCCGGCCGGAAAGCAAGGGGCTGAAGCCTTACGGAGCGGAAAAACCGTTACCGACTAGGAATGAAGCACCGGATGTGTCTGAGGCCAACCACGCCCCGTCACCTGACTGGACTCTCAGGAAAGCGATGGGTACCTACCAGCTCTGGCTCCTGATGCTGGCCTACTTCCTCTTCTGGGGCATCGGCACCTATATGGTAATCTCGCATCAGGTCAAGTTCGCCGAAGATGTTGGCTACAGCAGCACCTTCGCCGCCTCAATCTTCGCCCTCTATGGCATTTGCCTGGTGGGAGGGACGCTTTCCGCCGGTATATCGGACCTTATCGGACGGGAGAGGACAGTTACGTTCGCCAGCACGCTGATGGTCCTCGCGCTGATAGCGCTGGTCTCGGTAAATGATACTTCCCGGCCCTGGTTGCTATATATCTACGCCATATGCTTTGGCTACGGAGGCGGTTTTTTTACTCCCACCATGACCGCCGGCACGGCGGACATCTTCCACGGGAAGCACTTTGGCTCCATAGCCGGAATACTGCTTACCGGAATGGGCATCGGGGGAGTTATCGGGCCGTGGCTGGGCGGCTACATTCACGATATCACCGGAAGCTACATCATCGCCTTCTTCCTCTGCATGGCGGCCTTCGTCCTCGCCTGCACCGCGTTCTGGATTGCCGCGCCCAGAAACGCGGACAAAATAAATGCGCGGAGAATGAAAATACCAGCACCACCATCTGGTTAGGGCCACTGTCATGTTATTCAAGAGGGACAAACCGATAGACAACCGTACTTTAGACCAGCTTGCCGGTAAAGCTGCCGACCTTATTGCCAGGTCGGAAAGAATCGTCGTTTTCACCGGCGCTGGCGTCAGCACGGAATCGGGCATACCCGATTTCCGCAGCCCCGGCGGCATCTGGGACCGCTTTGACCCCGATGATTTCACCTACGGGAAATTCACCCGTGATGCTGGCGCCCGACGGAAGCAGTGGCAGTTGCTCTGGAAAGAGCGTTTGACGGAGACGGTTAAGCCAAACCCCGCCCATTACGCCATTGCCGAACTGCACCGATTAAATAAGCTCGACGGCGTGATTACCCAGAACGTGGACAGCCTGCATCAGGCCGCCGGCGTCCCCGATGATAAGGTTTTTGAGCTGCACGGCAGTATGCGCCGCGTAATCTGCCTGCAATGCGGTCGGAGATACTCTATGTCGGAGATAAAAGAGAGGCTGCATGCCGGCGAGGAAGTCCCCGATTGCGAGGCGTGCCACGGTATACTGAAGCCGGGCGTAGTCCTTTTCGGCGAGGCACTGCCGGACGAAGTATTTTCGGAGGCAGAACATCGCGCCGAGCAGTGTGATCTCTTCCTCGTCGTTGGCTCAAGCTTGGTGGTCTACCCCGCGGCGTTGATACCGGGCTACGCGGTAGATGCCGGCGCCGGGCTGATAATCATAAACCTGAGCGAGACGCCGATGGATGAACAGGCGAGCGTATTAATCAGGGCCAGAGCCGGCGAAGCCATGTCGCGGATAATACAGAAGCTGGTCGAAAAGAAAAACGGTTGAATTGCTATTTCTCTTCAACTATAATTTAGTGGCTCGTAAATCTAGCGCTTCTGGTACGCATTGATGAAAGCAGGTCTTGCCCGTAAAGTATTATCCGGAGATACCATCGCCGCCGCCAAGCTCATCAGCGGCATCGCCGACGAAGTGCCCGGCGCCTTCGAGGAGATGAGCCACATCTATCCCCATACCGGCAAGGCGTATATCATCGGCGTTACCGGCTCGCCGGGTGCCGGCAAGAGCACCCTGACCAGCAACCTTATCAGTCATTTCCGCCAAGAGCAAACGACCATCGGCGTTATCGCCATCGACCCTACAAGCGCCTTCACCGGCGGGGCATTGCTCGGCGACCGTATCCGGATGCAGCAGCACGGCGAGGACAGGGAAGTATTCATCCGCAGCCTGGCCACGCGTGGTCTGCAAGGGGGCTTGGCCAAGGCCACCATGGGCACAATTCACATCATGGACGCGATGGGCAAAGACATAATTCTGGTGGAGACGGTGGGCTCGGGGCAGATAGAGATAGAT
>CAYFVI010000005.1:0-1813 GCA_964346525.1 uncultured Dehalococcoidaceae bacterium | reverse complement strand
TGCATGTACGTGGCGAAGCAAGCGCAGCGCTATAAACAATCGGTTGCAGATGGGCAGGCATATGTTTTTTATATGGACATTCGCTCCGATGCCAAAGGCTTCGAGGAGTACGTAAAGAGAGTGGTGGACGAGGAAAGGGTCCTGTATTTGAGAGGCAAGGCTTCTAAAATATTTAGGGATGGGGATAAGCTCAAGGTATGGGGTGCCGATACCCTGACCGGGAAGAGCATTGAGGTTGAAGCCGACCTGGTGGTACTGGCCACGGCCATGGTACCCAGCCCGGGAGTTAAGGAGCTGGCGAGAAAGGTGAACATCATAACCGACCGGCACGGCTTTTTGACCGAGGCGCACATCAAGCTCAGGCCGGTGGAGACGCTGACCTCCGGCATTTACCTGGCGGGGACGGCGCAGTGGCCGAGGGACCTGCCCGACACCGTCGCCTCGGCGAGCGGCGCGGCGAGCAAAATTCTCTCCCTCTTCTCCCGCAAAGAGTTGCTCCACGAGCCAACGGTTGCCGTCGTTGATGCGGAAGTATGCAGCGGCTGCGGACAGTGCGTCGCCATCTGTGCTTATCAGGCCATCGAACTTGACCCGGCCAAAAAGGTGGCCAGAGTCAATGAAGCGGTATGCGATGGTTGTGGCGCCTGTTCCGTAACCTGTCCGTCCAGCGCGATACAGCACCGGAACTGGAGCCCCCGGCAATTCTTCGAGATAATCGATATCGCCACGGCGGATTATGTATGAGATAGTAAAATGGCCAAGTCAGACGCGGTTCTGGTAATAGGGGCCGGGGTGGCGGGGATAAAAGCCTCCTTGGATATGGCGGAGGCGGGACATAAAGTCTACCTGTGCGAAAGGAAGTCGAGCCTTGGGGGTGCCCTTATCCAGATGGACAAGTGGTTCCCCGATAACCACTGCAGCCTGTGCCAGATGCTCCCGACCCTTAATCGAGATACCTCCTCCCAGTTCTGCCTGCGGCGCGGTCTGATTCATCCCAACATCGAGCTGTTATACAGCACGGAAGTAAGCGAATTGCAGGGCAAGGCAGGGGATTTCAAAGCAACGTTAAGCACAAAGGGCACCGGCGTGGATGCTGGCTTATGCATCGGTTGCGGCCTCTGTGCCGAGGCCTGTCCGGTCGAAGTGGAAAGCCAGTTCGACGAAGGGCTGAGCATAAAAAAGGCCATCGATGTGCCGAACCCCTACACTAGCCCTCGACTCTATGCCATAGACTGGGAGAAATGTACCCGATGCGGGGAGTGCGTGAAAAAGTGCCCCACTCAGGCCATTCAGCTTGTGGAGGAGGAAAACACGGGGCAGTTCCAGGTAGGTGCCATTATATTGTCGACTGGCTTCGAGAAATTCGACCCGCGTCTCGCCACGCAGTACGGCTACCGACGCTATCCCAACGTGGTAACCAGCATCGAGCTGGAACGGCTCCTCAGCCCGGTCGGTCCTTTTGAAGGCCAGCTGGTGCGTCCCTCGGACAGTAGGATGCCGGCATCGATTGCCTTCTTGCAGTGCATCGGCTCACGGGACAGCAAGAGGGATTACTGTTCCTCGGCGTGCTGTATGTTCGCCGTCAAGGAAGCTACCCTAATCAAGCAGACCTGTCCTGATACAGATGTCCGTATCTTCTTCATGGACCTCAGGGCCTTCGGCAAAGGGTACCATCGCTACTATGAGCGGGCCAAGGATGAGCTCGGTGTGAACTTTGTCCGCTGCCGTGTCCCAGTGGTGAAAGAAGACCCGCAGACCCATAACCTCATGCTTACCGCAACTTCAGATAATGGCTCACCGGTCAAACGCGAGT
>CAYFVI010000004.1:0-4863 GCA_964346525.1 uncultured Dehalococcoidaceae bacterium | reverse complement strand
TACTGGCTTGGGGACCAGCTATGGATTTTGAGACCATCATCGGGCTTGAAGTACACGCCCAGTTGTTGACCAAGAGCAAGATGTACTGCGGCTGCAGTGCTGATTATGCTGCCGCCCCGCCCAATACCCACGTCTGCCCGGTGTGCCTGGGCATGCCCGGCGTTCTACCGGTGATTAACCGGCAGGCAGTGGAGTACACCATCATGACAGCGCTGGCATTGAATTGCACCATTTCCGAATATACCAAGTTCGACCGCAAGAATTACCCGTATCCTGACCTGATGAAAGGCTACCAGATTTCCCAGTATGATGCGCCCATAGGAAAGGGTGGCTATCTGGATATCGAAGTCGATGGCCGGAAAAGAAAAATCGGCATAACCCGTGTGCATCTGGAAGAAGATGTGGCCAAGCTCCTGCACCGCACTGCTCCCGATGGGGAGGAATACAGCCTGGTGGACGTGAATCGTTCCGGCGTACCATTGATGGAGATTGTCAGCGAGCCGGACTTGCGCTCGCCGGAGGAGGCCCGTCAGTATTTAATCAAACTGCGCAGCATCCTCCAGTACCTCGCCGTCTCAACGGGAAATATGGAGGAGGGGAGCTTCCGCTGCGACGCCAATATCAGCATTCGGCCAGAAGGCAGTCCCAACTCGATGCCCAAGGTAGAAGTCAAAAATATGAACAGCTTCCGTGCGGTCTACCAGGCAATGGACTACGAGGCCAAACGCATGAGAAAGGCCCACGCCGAGAAGAAAAAGCTGATTCAGGAGACGCGGGGCTGGATTGCGGAAAAGGGAAGGACGGTGGCACAGCGCAGCAAGGAGTATGCCCATGACTACCGCTACTTCCCCGAACCCGACCTCCCCCCGCTGTTAATCAGCCGGGAGTGGGTGGAGGAGATAAAAGCTAAATTGCCGGAACTGCCGGAAGACAGGCGGAACCGGTTTATGGCGGAGTACGCGTTGCCGCTTTATGATGCCAGCGAGCTAACCAAAAATAAAGGTATGGCCGATTACTTTGAAGAAAGCACTAAAACTGATGCCTACCAGAAGCTGCCTCCAGATAAAGCGGCCAAAGAAGTAAGCAACTGGCTGCTGGGCGAAGTCAGCCGCATAATGAATGACAACAATATAGGAATCGATGGCTTCAGGATAAATGTTGAGCCGGCACAAACCGCCAGAATCGCGGCCATGAGCTCCGAAGGTGTCATTAATATGTCAACTGCCAAATCGGTTATGGCTGAAGTGTACAACACCGGGAAAACTGCGGAGGAAATCATAAAAGAGCACGGCCTCAGCCAGATAAGCGATACTAGCGAACTTGAAGCCGCCATAGCTGACGTGTTAAACTCAAATGCGCAGGCTGTATCCGATTACAAAGCGGGCAGGGAAACGGCGCTGAAATTTCTGGTGGGGCAGGTGATGCGGGCGACGAAGGGTCGTGCCAATCCGATCTTGGTCGGTGAAGTTTTGAAGGAAAAGCTTGGTGAAAGCGGCAGCGGGTAGAACAGGAAGGGAAAGATGCAGACATATTTGAATATCGCGCAGATAATCCTGGCGATAACCTTGATACTGATAATTCTTTTGCAGGTTCGGGGTGGCGGGCTGGGTGGCATCTTCGGTCAGCCTGATACGGTATACCGGACGAAGCGGGGCCTGGAAAAAACGATGTTTCAGCTCACCATTGCCCTAGCCGTCCTTTTTATCATCATCGCCATCGTCTCGCTCCGGCTCACCTGAGCACCAGTCTGGCGGAAACTGTGAAAACATGAGCGCCATCATCACCCTGACCACCGATTTTGGCCTGACCGACGCTTATGTGGCGGCGATGAAGGGTGTAATCCTCGATATCAACCCAAATGCAACGATAGTCGATATTTGCCATACCATATCGCCGCAGAACATTTCTCAGGCCGCTTTCGTGCTGGGCACGGCCTATCAATTTTTCCCCGATCGTACCATTCACGTGGTCGTTGTCGACCCCGGCGTGGGGACAAAGCGGCGGGCGATTATTCTGCATACGCCCCGCTTCTACTTCATTGCTCCCGACAATGGCGTTCTGAACTACGTATTGGAACCGTTTCGGAAAGGACAGAAGCTCTCTGCTCAAGAACAGACCGAGCTGCCGCACGAACTGAAGGCGATATCGATAACTAAATCCGAGTTCTGGCGTTCGCCGGTGAGTCCTACATTCCATGGGCGTGACATCTTTGCCCCGGTTGCGGCCCGACTTTCGCTGGGGGCGTCGCCGGAAACATTCGGCGAGGTTATCAACTCTATTACACTATTGCCAGAAATTTGTCCATATCAGGAATCAGCAGATACACTACTGGGGCGCATCATTCATATCGACCATTTCGGCAATCTGATTACTAATATCAAAGGCGAAGACCTGCCGGCAAAGCCGTTTACCGTGGAGGTAGGCAACCATCTTATCTCAGGAATAAGCCGTACTTACGAGGAAAGCGAAGGGCTGTTGGCGCTCATCGGAAGCAGCGGCTATCTTGAAATTGCCGTGAAGAGAGGCAGTGCCCTTGATTTTTCAGGAGCTGTGGTGGGCGGTGAAGTCAGGGTCAGGCTAAAGAAACGGTAAAATCAGGCGATTTTGAGCTTGATGCTATTGACAAATATGAGCGGGTTTGTTACTCTGCTTCACAGAGTCAATAAAGGAGGTTTCACATGCCCCAGGCTTATTGCATGAGATGCCGAAAGAAAGTAGAGATAAAGAATCCGAAATCAACGACCCTTAAAAACAAGCGACCGGCAACTCAGGGTGAATGTCCCAACTGCGGTACCAAAGTATTTCGCATCGGCAAGGCTTAACCTCATTGCTTTCTCGATATAATCCAGAGACTGAATCTGATAGCAAATAGCAGCCAGGCAGCTGTTTAGGAAATACCTGGAACGTGCTTTCGGATTGCTCAGCATTACCAGTTGTTTGATAATAATGAAGGCATTGTCGTTGACGGTGCCTTCTTCGTTCAACTACCTTGGTCTTTAGTGTTCCTTTATCATGGGTGAAGCGGTGGTGAAACTGAAATTATGGTTTCTGGAAACCAGGCCCCAGTTTCTGATACTCTCCGTGGTGCTTGCCTTTCTGGGCACCAGCATTGCCTGGTATGACGGTTTTTTTAACCTCGGGTATGCACTGCTGGCCGGCTTCGGGCTGGTGCTGGCCCATACCAGCGTCAACACTCTGAATGACTATTTTGATTATCGGAGCGGTGTGGACCTGGCCACCAGACGGACACCCTTCAGCGGTGGCAGCGGTATCCTCCCCGCTGCTCTGCTCACGCCGAAACAGGTCTTCTGGCTCGGCATGTCTTCTTTCCTGGTGGCAGCTGTCATCGGTGTCTTTTTTATCCTGACCAGGGGGTGGCTGCTTCTTCCGCTGCTATTGCTGGCAGCGGTCTGCATTCTTTCCTACACGCCGGTAATACTCAAAACGCCCTGGCCGGAATGGGCCGCCGGTCTGGGCCTTGGCGTGTTGCCGGTTCTGGGGCTTTACTTCGTCCAGACCGCGCAATACACGTGGCCGGCGTTGGTCGCCGCAGTCCCCTCCGGGATTCTGGTACATAACCTTCTTCTGCTCAACGAGTTCCCCGATGTCGAAGCAGATAAGCAGGCCGGGCGCAGGACTTTGCCCATATTTATGGGCGGGGCGCGGGCAAGCCTTGTTTATTCAGTTTTTACCATTTCAGTCTATCTGTGGATAATCGGCTGGGCCATTGCCGGCGTGATGCCGCTATTTTCTCTCATCTCACTGTTAACGCTTCCCTTTGCCCTGAAGGCAATAAAGGGCTCTCGAAAGCACGCGGAAATGGCGCAGCTCGTCCCCGCGATGGCCAGCAATGTGCTGGTCGTACTCGTCACCCAGTTTCTCCTGGGCATCGGCTATATTCTGGGCAGGGTCATCTAGGCGGCTCCGCCGATGCCGAAACGTGCTGCAGGAAACGTTATGAGCAGACCTCTGCAACGCATGTTCACCGAAGTGCCGCCCCGCTACGACCTTATCAATTCAGTTGTCACCTGGGGCTTTGACCGGCGGTGGCGGGAAAAGGCGGCGCAGGAATGCCTGAAGCACGAACCGAAAAGGGTGCTAGACCTCTGCTGCGGGACCGGAGACTTGGCTGTAACTGTATGCCGCCTTGAGGAAAGAGGAGTTAGAGTGGTCGGGCTCGATTACAGCCCGCCCATGCTTGAAATCGCGCGGCAAAAGGCGGCGTTTCTGGCTGGCGATAGGTATATTTCCTTCATCCACGGCGATGCGGCTTCTCTGCCTTTTCCCGACGCATCATTCGACTGCGTTGGCATATCTTTTGCCTTCCGTAACCTGACGTACAAGAATCCGTTGTTCCGTCAGCATTTAACCGAAGTCTACCGAGTGCTCACCGCTGAGGGCAGGTACGTCATTGTGGAGACCAGCCAGCCTGATTCGAGGCTTTTCCGTAGAATATTCCACTGGTACCTGCGCTGGTTTGTCCGCCGTGTGGGGTTCTGGCTCTCCGGGAACAGGGGAGCATATAATTACCTGGCGGAGTCGGCGGCCAACTTTTATACCGCGGAAGAAGTAGAGAATATGCTGCTTGAGGCGGGTTTCCGTGAGGTCCGGTACCGACCGCTTTTTTATGGCGTTGCCGGCATCCATATTGCTGTTAAATGAGCCGTCAGGTCTGCTCTTCAATGTAAAGCTCTCTCAGGTTGTTGAGGGAGGTGAAAAATTCCCGCATCATGATGCTCACCGGGTACATGCCTTTCCCGGTTACCCGGATTTTGTCCTCACCCTTTATCAGGTTAAAGAGCTTTAGAAAAAGCAGTTCCGAACCCAGCTTCTTTCCCATACTGGCGCCAAACCTCTGCGCAA
>CAYFVI010000003.1:0-4498 GCA_964346525.1 uncultured Dehalococcoidaceae bacterium | reverse complement strand
CCCAGGACCTTTTTCAGGGCGCGGCTGGTGGCCTGTTCCTGCAGCAGTTCCAGCGAGGCAACAATATCGATGCCGGACTCCAGCAGCATGGCCATCTGCCGGTACATCAGGATAATATCACCCGGCTTTACACGATATAGAAAACCCCTTATTTTGTTCATATTGACGAAGGGGACATACGGTTTGAGGCTGACTGCCTGATAACCGGCATAGCTCAGCAGGTCGGTGGCCGCTTCCTCGTTTGCCGCCGGTAGCTTACCTTTGACTATCTCTCCCTTTTCGTTATAGGCAATGTACTGGAAAACCATCCGTCTCTCCCCAGAGGCACTCCTCCCCTTGCTTTTATTGCGATGTAATGTGGGCTAGGCTTTATGTATCCCTAATCAACGGAATAGGCGTTGCGTAGAACTTCAGCAGGGGTGGTTAGATTTTCTTTAACCTTCAGCATCCCGTCTTTGGCCAGAGGAACCATTCCATCCTTTATTGCCTGATTTCTGAGCCCAGTGGCAGTGGTGCCATTGAGCAACATCATCCGTATTTCATCACTGATCCGTAATATTTCAAATAGCCCGCTCCTGCCGTGATAGCCGGTATTGGAGCAGGACTTGCAGCCATTACCGGCGAGAAACTCTTGTCGGCTTTCCCCTATTTCCTTCTCGTAGCTCTTCTGCTCCATGAGTTCAGTGGTGGTTAGCTGCGCGCAATCGGGGCAGATACGTCGCACCATCCGCTGGGAAATAACACCGATGAGCGCGGAGGCAACCAGAAATGGCTCGATGCCAAGGTCGAGGAGGCGGAATACCACACCGACAGCATCATTGGCGTGGATTGAGGAAAGCACCAGGTGGCCGGTGAGCGCTGACTGGACGGCAATACGGGCCGTTTCCGCATCGCGAATCTCGCCTACCAGAATCACGTCCGGGTCAAGACGCAGTATTGACCTGAGACCGCTGGCAAAGGTGAGGCCGGCACGAGGGTTCACCTGGATCTGATTGATGTGTTTGAATCGGTATTCCACCGGGTCTTCGATGGTAATAATGTTCCTCCCGACACAATCCAGGCAGTGTAATGAAGCGTAGAGGGTGGTGGTTTTGCCGGCGCCGGTCGGCCCGCTGGCCAGAAGCATACCGTACGGGATTTTGAGCATTTCTTCATACTTGGACAGGCTCTGCGGCAGAAAGCCCAGGTCAGACAGGGTCATAATAGCTCTTGATTTGTCGAGAAGTCGCAGTGCCGCCATCTCTCCATAGACCGTGGCCACCGTACCGACGCGGATATCAATCGACTGCCCGCCTCTGGTACGTACCGAAAACTGGCCATCCTGTGGGCGGTGATGGTCGGCTATATTCATATTGGCCAGGACTTTAATGCGGGAAATGAGCGGCGTGGCCGTAGACAGAGGCAAAGAAAGCATGTTATGAAGCGTGCCATCGATGCGGTAACGCACCAGAAGCTTGTCCTCCTGCGGTTGAAGGTGTATATCAGAGGCGCGGGCCTTAACCGCCTCATCGATAATCAGGGTGAGAGCTCTCGCTACCGGGGCATCGGTTACCGTGTCCAGCTTAAGTAACGGCTCGGTTTCCTCCGTCTCCTGTGAGAGGCTGGAAATCTGCTTTTCAATCTCCTCATAGGACTGGTAGTTGAAATCTATGGCTTCTTGAATTTGGGCAACGCTGGCTTTTATGGGCACTATGTGCATCTGGCTGCGGGCAGCCAGTGCCTCCAGGGCAATGATATCGGATGGATTGACCATTGCCACGTGAAGAACATTACCGCTGATTTCCAGAGGAATAGCCGCATGTTTTCTGGCTAGAGCTTCGGGGATAAGGCGCAGAGCTTCGGGCTGAATCAGATGCTTTCGCAGCTTGGTCTCTGGCGTTTCAATTCGGGTTTCTTCGATATTTACATCAGGCATTACAGGCTAGCTCTCCTTCTCGCCGTATAGCTAGGCTCTGAAGCTATCTTATCTGGCCAAGTGGTAAATGACAATAGGTCTTTAGTCATAGGAAATAAGCCAGCGCAATACCTGCCTTTGGTTATCCTTGTTCAGGATAAAGCCACGAGGATAAATAAAATATGAAAATGCGAGAAGAATGCTTAAAATTTTCTAAAAATACATTCCAAAATGAGGGGTTGTATGGGGTGCTGGCAAAAAAGGAGAGAGGCATTGCCTCTCTCCAGCTTGTCGTCTTTAATTAAAATCAGCTTGCCGGTTAGCCGGCGACCTTGTGGTTGGCCAGCTTCTCCAGCGCCAGCACCAGGGCGGAATGGTCGAGGTCGCTATCGCCCTGAGCGGTCAGGGCGTTGAAAAGCTCTTGGGCCACAGCGCAGCCTGGCAAACTCATTCCCAGGCTACGCGCCCCCTGTAGCGCATTGTTGAGGTCTTTTTGCTGGTGGCGGATACGAAAGCCCGGCTGGAAAGTTCGCTCAATCATGCGCTTGCCGTGCAGGTCGAGGATGCGGCTCTGAGCGAAGCCGCCGAGTAGAGCCTCTCTCACCTTGCTCGGGTCGGCGCCCGCTCTGGAGGCGAAGAGGAGGGCTTCGCTGATGGCCATGATGGTCTCGCCGACTACAATCTGGTTGGCCACCTTGCAGGTTTGCCCGTCTCCGTTGCCGCCGATGTGGACGATGTTCTTGCCCATAAGCTCGAAGTAAGGCTTGACCTTTTCAAATATTTGCGGCTTGCCGCCGACCATGATGGACAGGGTAGCGTTCTGCGCACCCACCTGCCCGCCGGAGACCGGCGCGTCCAGCATTTCCACGCCTTTTTCCGTCAGCTTCTTGGCGAACTCTTTGGTGGCGATGGGGGAGATGGAGCTCATATCCACCACAATCGAACCTTCCCTGACACCTTCAACGACGCCGTTAGTGCCAAAGAAAGCGGCTTCCACATCCGGGGTATCCGGCACCATGGTGAAGATAATGTCCGATTTCCCGGCCACCTCTTTACAGCTAGCGCAGGTGATGGCTCCTTTCGCTGCCAGCTCTTTGACCGGCGCGTCAACCACATCGTAGATATGGACCGTGTTCCCCGCCTCCAGCAAATGCTCAGCCATGGGCTTGCCCATTATGCCCACGCCAATGAATCCAAGGTTTGCCATTCTATCTCTCCTCCTTTATTTTAAATAAGGTTTGACCCATCCCAGGCCGTCTTCAGTAAGACCGGCCGGCTTGTATTCGCAGCCGATCCAGCCGGTATATCCTGACTCGTCGATGAACTTGAATAAATTGGTAAAGTTGATTTCGCCGGTACCCGGTTCATGCCGCCCCGGGTTATCGGCGAGCTGAATGTGGCCGATACGCTTCACGTTCTGCTGAATGGTTTTGGCTAGGTTGCCCTCCATTATCTGCATATGGTAGATGTCATACTGATAGAAAAGGTTGGGATGATTGACTTCATCTATCAGCTGCAGCGTGGCCGCGGTACCGGTCAGGTAAAAGCCGGCTACATCATGGCTGTTAAGCGATTCTACCAGCGTGGCAATGCCCGCTTTCTGCATGGCATCGGCGGCGAATTTCAGGTTGCTGACTAGGGTCTGGCGTACTTTATCCGCCGGGGCATCTTTGGGAATAAGGCCAGCCAGGCAGTTGATGCGGGGACATTTGAGCGCTTTGGCGTATTCTATGGCTTTCCCCACTCCTTCCTGGAACTCGCCCTCCCGTCCCGGCAGGCAGGCAATGCCCCGCTCCCCGGCGGCCCAGTTTCCGGCGGGCACGTTGAACAGGACTATCTTCTGGCCGTATTTGTCCAGTCTGGCAGCGATATCTTCCTTGGGCAACTCGTACGGGAACTGGCATTCCACACCTTTGAAGCCAGCTTTGGCCGCGCGCTCAAAGCGATCCGCAAAACCGACTTCGGTAAATAGCATGGACAGATTGGCGCTGAACTTGGGCATGCTCCTACCTCCTAACAATTACATTTGGCATTTTTATTTTCCGACAATTTACACAGCATTATAGTGGAAGAGAGAGAGGGTTGCAAGGATTTCTGTTATCTATTTTTATATCTTTAGTCAATATCTGGTAGCGGTTCGCTTTGCCTAGTTAGGATAACTCTGGCCAATCCTCACCTGCCGGCAGAGACATTCGTCACAGACAGAGCACCTGTTATCGTCTATTATTTAATAATGGGATATATTAATGAGTGCTATCGGGGGTGGTGCAGAGTGAAACGTAATATACATTGTCCCAAATGCAACTGGATATTAAACGTGGAAAAAGACCAGTATGGCTGGTTCGTGGAATGCATTAATTGCGGATTTACCCGGGACGTCAAGCTGCTGCGGGCAAAGAAGAAAACGGCGGCTGGTACAAGTAAGTGACGTTCAAATTAACATACTAATAGCGAGATTATCATGCGCACCTTTCGAGTGCAACTTGGATGGAAGAAAATAATCGGCAGTCTCATTGCTATTTTGTTTATAGCCGCAGTTTTGGTCTATTCGGTACGATCTGACAAGCTACTAGGGTTTCTATTCTTGGTGCTGTTCTTATTGCT
>CAYFVI010000002.1:0-4428 GCA_964346525.1 uncultured Dehalococcoidaceae bacterium | reverse complement strand
TGGCCAGCCATGCCATCGATACCGTGGCCAGCGATTCGTGCAATGTAAAAATGGAGCAAAAGAAGTGGGGTGGGGCTTCCCGGGATTTAGCCACCGGTCCGGGGGCCAGGTCAAAGCCGGGCAATATCTTTGAAGCGCGCTTTGGCATGCCGTCTGTGGAAGCAATGCTACAGGTGGTGTACCACGATGGTGTCAACGGCGGACGCATCACCCTGCCGCGTCTGGTACAGGTTATGTGTGAAAATCCGGCGAAGATATTCGGGCTCTATCCGAAAAAGGGAGTCATCCAGCAAGGCTCTGACGCTGATATCGTCGTCTTCGACCCGTCGCTGCCGTCTACTCTCAGTGCACTGAACATGCACACCAACGCTGACTTCACCCCCTTTGAGGGAAAAGAAGTTATAGGCACCCCCGTTTTCTCCATGCAGCGCGGCGAGGTCGTAATTCAAGACGGTCAGCTCAGGCGGAAGCCGGGCAACGCCAGGTTCCTACCCGGGAACCGTGACCTGGCTGCCTATGCCAGCAAAGGGTTTCCCGTAGAATAAATTAAAACCGGCGGTGTGTCAGGGCTTGCCTGGCAGCATACTTTACAGTGCTTTAGTATAGATGTCCTTGACGTCATCTTCGGTCAGGTTTCTCGGGTTGGGCACGAAGAGCCGGCTGATTTTCATGCCTCCCTCCACGAGCGACGGAATATCGGCTTGGGTAACACCGTAATCGCTCAATTTGGCCGGAATATTAACGTTTTCGAGCAGTCTAAAGATGCTGGACACCAGTTTTTCCGCTGCCTGATAAAGCGTGAGGCCCTCCGTATTTTCACCCATGGCCTGAGCTATGGCGGCGTACTTCTTTAGATTGCCGATTTTGTTGTAATCAACGACGTACGGCAGCATGACCGCATTGGCCCGGCCGTGGGACAGATGATATTTGACCCCCATGACATTGGATAAAGCATGTACCGCGCCCAGCCCACCGCCGGTAAAAGCCATGCCGGCCAGGGTGGCCCCGAGCGACATGCTATAGCGCGCGTTGATGTTTTCCCCTTTAGCATAGGCCACGGGCAGGTTTTCCGCAATCAGGCGGATGGCCTCTATGGCCAGCATATCGGAGAAGGGGGTGGCACTCATGGCGACGTAGGTCTCTATGGCATGAACCAGAGCATCAACGCCGGTATCGGCGGTTACTTTCGGCGGCATGGACAGGGTGAGCAGAGGGTCAACGATGGCGACATCTGCCAGAACGCAGTTGCTGTGCACGGCTATTTTCAGGGTGGCGGCTTCATCTATGGCTACAATCGTGCGGGTGACTTCGCTGCCGGTGCCGGCAGTGGTCGGAATCAGTATCTTAGGGAGCCCTCTCTGGGGCACCGTATCCGTCCCGGCGTAGTCCAGTATGCTGCCCTTGTTTTTGACCATGATGGAGACGCCCTTGGCCACGTCCATAGAACTGCCTCCGCCGACGCCGATAATGATATCCGCCTTATTATCGACTGCCATTCGAACACCGTCATCGATATTTCGAGACGGTGGCTCGGCCTCGACCTGGTCGAAAATATCGTAGGCTATCTTCTGGGACTTAAGCGAATCCTCTGCGTCCGCCAGAAGGTTGGCTTTTATGACTCCTTTATCGGTAACGATGAGCGCTTTTTTCGCATTGAATTGCGCTGCTTCCTTTCCCACTTGGCTGACGGTGCCGTTCCCGAATATGACCTTGTTTGGCGATAGAAAAACGTTCACTTTATTCATCATGGGGATACCTCTCTTTCTTTCCCTGAAATTGGTGCATCGCAACCATTTTATTATGACAAAGGTAAAGTATCAATAATAGAAGTGCGGAAATTACCGCCAAGAAATCTCATTCTGCAAGGCAACCCCTCATTATTTCCCCATTCACACTAGTCTGTTGGCTTGACCATGCGGGGATGGATGGCCATCAAGCCACCATCGACAATTAATACCTGCCCGGTGATATAGTCAGATTCTGCGGAAGCGAGGAACAGGACAGCGTTGGCGATATCTTCCGGCTCGGCTGCCCTTCTTAAGGGTATCCTGTCCATACCTTCGAAAAAGTCGGGTCGGTCTTTAGCTGCTGCCCTGACCAGCTCGGTCATGGTAAAGCCCGGGCTGACCGCATTTACCATAATATTGTATTTCCCCAGCTCCACCGCCAGCGCCTTGGTTAGTTGGACAACACCGCCTTTACTGGCCCCGTAGCTGGCCAATCCCGGGGCACCGATATGGGCAGCCAGCGAGGCGATATTAACAATTTTACCTCTTTTCTGTTTAATCATATGCGGCACAACTGTCTGGCTGCACAAGAATTGCCCTTTCAGGTTGACATCTATGATGTTTTCCCACTCCGTCTCAGTTATCTCCAGTAATCTTGTCATCTTGGCTGTGCCGGCGTTATTAACCAGTATGTCAACTTTTTGAAAACTGGCCAGCGTTTTTTCCACCAAATTGCTGACCTCATCTTTTTTCGACACGTCAGCCTTCACCGGCAATGCCTGGGCCACCTGAGATTTGATTTCATCAGCCACCTTCGACGCTTTTTCGAAATCGATGTCATTTACCACGACAATGGCGCCTTCCCGGGCCAGGGTTAGGGCAATAGCCCGCCCGATTCCCTGACCGGCCCCCGTTACTATGGCTACCTGTTTTTCCAGCCTCATCTCGATTCACTCCTTTCCTTACTTCACATAAGACGAATAATATTATAAACGCATCTGAGCCATTGTCAATAGATAAGGTTCAAAATAATAATGCCGTGATGGCGTAGCGAAAAGCTTGAACAGACTACCGGGAGCTACTGATAATGCGTTTCCCATCGAAGTAAGGCACGATGTCATATTTATCTATCTGGCTGGCAAATTCAAGGTCATGGGCAAAGCCGATACTCTCCAGATAACGGCCATGTTCGCTGGCGGTGAGTACGGCGAGCGGATTCTCCCCGTTCATTCTGGAATAGTCTGCAGCTATTATGGCGGCGTCGCTTGGCTCGGGAGATATTCCGTATTTGTCCAATGCAGAACGCAAGCGCGGCACAATCAATCCAGCACAATACGTGTCTTCCAGCGCGGCTCCTCCGTGGCGTCCCGCGCAGATTAGGAAAATACTTTTGAATGCATTCTTCATCGCTGTGCTAACAATTTCGGTGGATATTGCCGAAAGATTGACCAGCGCCGCGAGGTACACGAGTCCAGTACTGCCTTTGTAAGCCCGGCGCAGGGCCGGTGTGCCATTGGTGGTGGAGAAGAAAATGGCCCTGCCGGAAATTTTATTTGAGTCAAGATATTCGGCAGGGGAGTTCCCCAGATGGAATCCGGGGATGCGCAGCCCTTTTCTTTCCCCGCCAAGCAGAAAGGAGGCATCTTCTGAGCTCGCCCTGCGCCTGGCCTCCGCAGCCGTAACGCAGGGGTGCACTTCGCTGGCGCCGTTTGCCAAGGCGGTAATTACCGTGGTGGTGGCGCGGAGGACATCGATAACCACGCACAGTGCATATCCTGAACGAGGTGGGAGCAAACGAGGGGTTAAGACAACGTCTATCTTCATCCTCTATTAAAAATAGTCATGAATCAGGCTCAGGCGGTAACAGTATATCATATCGCTGGTTCAAAGCGTAAGTGACCGGACACGGGTGCCGGCTAGCCTGTCTTTTAAAGCTAAACCATTGATAAAAAGAAAGGCGGGCTCAGTACAGGACTGTCCCGCCTTCTTTATTTAGCTCTTTTGGGCTTTACTCTATCATCAGCCCGGGGAGCCAGGTTATTAGATGCGGGAAAATAGCCAGCAGCACTATGACAACCAGGACTATGATAACGTAAGGGATAACACCTTTTATTATGTCCAACACCGTCACGCCCAGAGACGGGTCGGCGGCGCCGCGGCAGATGTAAATACCCATAGCGAAGGGCGGCGTCATGAAGGAGGTCTGGAGGTTGACGCAGACCATGATGGCTGCCCAGATGGGGTCAAAGCCCAAGGCTTCAAAGATGGGGGTGATGATGGGCACCATGATGAAGAGTATGCCGATCCAGTCAATGAAGAAGCCGAGAAGGAAGACGACGAACATGATAACGCCGAAGGCTCCCCACTTGCCGCCGGGCATGCCCATAACCCATTCGGTCACCACCTCATTGCAGCCGTAACCGAGAAAGACACCGACGAAGGCGAAAGACATGCCGCCGACGAGGAAGATGAACCCGGAAAGCCTCAGCATCGTTGTCAACACGTCAGTCAATACTTTCAGGCTGAACTGTCGGTATCCAATGGTCAAAAGGGTGGCCATGAAGGCGCCGGTAGCAGCGGCCTCGGTGGGCGTGGCGATGCCCAAGAAGATGACTCCCAGCACGGAGAAGATGAGGATGGACGGCGGCACCAGCGAGACAAGAAGCATTCCCGTCTTCTTCATGAAGGGAACCGCTCTTTC
>CAYFVI010000001.1:0-2331 GCA_964346525.1 uncultured Dehalococcoidaceae bacterium | reverse complement strand
CAGCTTCTGGATGACGGGCGCCTGACCGATGGCCACGGCCGGACGGTGGACTTCAAGAACTGCGGCATCATCATGACCAGCACCGCCGGCGTGGAACATATCAGGCGTGAATCATCGCTTGGCTTCGCTCCTAGAAAAGAGGAGGCCAAAGCGGAAGCGCAGCGATACGATGCGATGAAGGAAAAGGTGATGGCCGAAGTAAAGAAGACCTTCCGCCCCGAATTTCTCAACCGTCTCGATGAAATCATCGTCTTCCACGAGCTCACCGAGGAACAGCTGAGGAGCATCGTCGACCTGATGGTCAGAGACCTGCAGGAGCGCTTGGCGGAGCGGAAGCTGGCCATTGAGATCACGGAAAAGGCAAAGTCATGGCTGGCCAGGGAAGGTTACGACCCGGTCTTCGGTGCCAGACCTTTGCGGCGGGTTATCGAGCGGTATGTGGAAAATCCCCTGTCAACGAAGCTGCTCGGGGGAGAATTCAAAGAGGGCGATACGGTGAAAGTTGACCTTGGCGACGAAGGTTTGACCTTCGTCGCC
Source organism: uncultured Dehalococcoidaceae bacterium (assembly GCA_964346525.1). Classification (GTDB taxonomy): domain Bacteria; phylum Chloroflexota; class Dehalococcoidia; order Dehalococcoidales; family RBG-16-60-22; genus E44-bin89. The sequence continues at coordinate 1,794 of CAYFVI010000001.1, read as the reverse complement.
AGGACTCCGGCCAAGGCAACTGCCTGAGTATCGAGATACTCCCGTTCGCATAATCTTGCCAATAGGTAAAAGTTAATTGTAGAATAAGGCGGCATGGCCGAACTGGAAGTAGAAAAGAAGGTCTCTCCCAAGCTAGCCTATCTTCTGGGCATCCTTGGCATAGTAGCTACCCTTCTCATGGCGGGAGCGGTAGTTTACTACTGGCAGTGGGTACGGGCTCTCGGTGCCTACGGATACGTGGGGGCATTTCTCATCAGCATCCTCGGTGGGGCCACCATCATCGTACCGGTTCCCATGCTCGCCGTAGTCTTCGCCCTGGGCCGGGTAATGGAATACACCTGGCTGGTGGGCATCGCCAACGGACTGGGCGAAACTATAGGGGCGCTTACCATCTATATGACCGGCTACGGTGGCGGGTCAGCCTTATATAACCACACGCACGGCAGGCTTCAGTCCGCATATGAGAAACTGATCAGGCTCATGGAGAGGCGGGGCTGGCTGATACTCTTCGTGCTGGCCGCTGTGCTCAACCCCTTTTTCTACCCGGCAGCGCTGGCCGCCGGGGCACTGCGCTTCGGCGCCAAGAGGTACATCCTCATTACCTGCGTCGGCAAGATAATAAAAGGCATGACCGTGGCCTATGCGGGTTACTGGGGACTGCGCGGCCTGTTCAGGATGCTCGGGGCACCGATTTAATCAGCGTTCCTCAATGGTTATCTGCAGAATTTTATCGCCTTCAAACTGCGGGTTCTGGGTCGGGTCTCTTGGCGTCAGACTCTCAAGGACATCCATTCCCTTAATCAACCGGCCGAAGACGGTATGCTTGCCATCAAGTCCGTGCTGCGGCGTAAAGGTGATGAAGAACTGGGCGCTGTTGGTATTCGGTCCACTATTAGCCATGGAGAGCACGCCGGCGTCATGCTTGTGCCCGGTAAACTCGTCATCAAAATGGTAGCCCGCGGTACCCATTCCGGTGCCGGTGGGGTCGCCGCCCTGTGCCATAAAGCCCGGTATGACCCGGTGAAAAGTTGAGCCATCATAAAACCCTTCCCGGGCCAGAAAGACGAAGTTATTCACCGTCACCGACACATCCTTGGCGAACAGCTCCGCCACCATATCCCCCTTTTCCGTCTCAATAATCGCTGTGTACTGCTTGCTGGTATCAATGCTCATCGGCGGCGGTGACGAATAGGACTTCGGCTTGGCCGCCGGAGCAGACTCCGGTGCCTTCTCACCACATGAAACCACCGCAAGCATTACCAGAAAGATAATTGCAACTAGAGTTAAAAACCTTCTCATTACCTTCCTCCCTTCATGTCCAAAAACATAAATTTTATTTGTGATTGTAGCTGATTTATTTCTGAAAAACAATCACTCAGGGCTGTACTGGACCAAAAGAACAAGCTGATATAACGGAATTTGCTAACTAATCTGCTTTGTGATAAATTATAATTCGTAAACATGGGGCTGTAGCTCAATTGGGAGAGCGTTTGACTGGCAGTCAAAAGGTAGGGGGTTCGAATCCCCCCAGCTCCACCATGGTGGACGGAATAAAGAACTCCTATCTTCTCCTCAGATATGCCTTCTGGTGGCAGGGGCATGGTATAAGTCAGCAATACCTCATCACCGGTCACCTTCACCTCTTTTACGAAGCTCCTGATGAATGACCTTCGCTCTACCAAAGTGCTCTCTTCAAGCAAGCCGCGAAGGTCATCTACACATTTGGTCACCGCCTTCAGGTCAGCTAACTCAACCCTTCTATCCGACAATAGTGCTTCAAGTTCCCATTTCCTG